>DASRAT010000739.1:0-8133 GCA_035638015.1 Gemmataceae bacterium
AAGTTCACCACCACGGCAATGGCCAAGGAGATGAAAAGCTGGGCCTTGTTCGGACCGCCGACCGGCAAAACCTGGAACCCGAGCAAGCAGGACAAGGAGAAGTATCCCGAGGTCAAACCCCTGGTGACCAATCCGTGGACAGTTCTGGGAACAATGGCCCCGCCCGCCGGTTCCGGCCGCGAAGCGCCCGTGATTGCGTCGGCCATGGAACCCAAGGCCAAGGGCAAGAAAGGTGCCTCCGCCGCCAGCGCCAACGTGACGACTGCCTGGCGCGGCACGCTGTTGCCGCAAACCGATGGTGACATTTGGCTGGCCATCGCCTTCGCGGATTACGAACGCTTGGTGGCGACGGAACTCGCGGCCGTGAAGCGAGGCGACTCGGCCAAGGCCGCCCGCGATGCCCTTGAGAAGTCGATTGCCACGACTCGCAAATCGTATCAAAAGGCCAGTGCCAAGCTAAACGTCTCCCTGGCCGACCTCAAGGCCAACCCGGCCAATGACGACTGGTACGGCGTGGCGGCGTACAAAGGCGTTTTGTTGCTGCATGAATTGCGTTCGGACGTCGGCGACGAGAAGTTCGACAAGGCCATGGACGCCTTCGGCATGGAATTCGGCGGCCAGCGGGTGACGTCGAAGCAGTTCCAGACCCACATGGAGAAAGCAACGGGGCGGAAACTGGAGGCGTTTTTTGAGACGTGGCTGAAGGGCAAGGGGTTGCCGAAGGCGGGTGAGAAGGCAAAAGGCGGCAACGGCGCGGAACTGAGCAAACGATCTCACGGAATCGTTTTGGGAATCGCAGCGATGGCCGCGGCTTGACGGGATGGGTCTGCGTCGATGGCGTCCAAAAGATCCAGCGCATCGCTGGCTTGAGCAAGCGCATTGATTGCCGTTTGATCCGTCGCGAAATCCGGCAGAGCAGACATGGTGTAAGCTCTATTGCGGAGTTGCCCAAGCCGCTCAAGCTAACGCCGGCCTTGCATGAGATTAAGTCCGGAAGGAAAGAACGACAAAGTGCCTGAATTGGTCCGGATGAAAGTTCTCGATTACCCAGCGATCCCAATGCCCGTCCGCGCCATCATACTCCCCAGGGTCATCGCGCATCACCTCGAACAGCACTGTCGGGGGACCGCCCTCTTCGTAATCGAGTCCCAAGGTAACCGCAATGGACTGCAGGCCTTGATAATGTTCAGGAATGTGCTTGAGCATGCGCTCATAAGTCCCGCGCATGCCAATCTCATCGATATAGGCATCGGCTTCGGGCGTTACGGTCAATTGATTGGCAATAGTTGACATGGGGCTTTCCTCCAGAAGTCCTGCGTTGCGGCCGACGATTCGGATTGTGCCAGAGTTTGGCCGGCAAGGCAAGGCAAACGGGAACATATAAAGTAGCGAGCCGGACTACCAGGGTGCTGGCGCCGTCTCACAACTCAGCCCCGCCCGACAAACGGCATCTTAGACGCCATCACCGTCATCTGCAGCACATTGGCATCCAGCGGCAGGCTGGCCATGTAGACGACGGCGCGGGCGACGTGATTCACATCCATTGTCGGCTCCACGGCCATCGAACCGTCGGCTTGCGGCACGCCTTGTTTCATGCGGACCGTCAAAGGGGTTTCGGCATTGCCGATATCAATTTGACCGCAGGCGATGTCATAACGTCGGCCGTCCAATGCGGTAGATTTGGTCAATCCCGTGATGGCGTGCTTGGTGGCGGTGTAGGGGGCGGAATTCGGCCGCGGCGTGTGGGCTGATATGGAACCGTTGTTGATAATGCGGCCGCCGCGCGGATTTTGGGCCTTCATGATCCGAAATGCTTCCTGGGTGCAAAGGAACACCCCCGTCAAATTGACATCCACGACCTGCCGCCATTGCTCGAAGGACAGGTCTTCCAGCGGCACCGCCGGAGCGCCGATACCGGCATTGTTGAACAAGAGGTCGACCCGACCGAAGGTTTTTTTGGTGATTTCGAAAAGTTGCTTCACGGACGACGGATCAGCCACATTAGTAGGAACGGCCAGCGCCTTGCCGCCGGCGGTTGACGCCAAAGCCACGGTCTTCTCCACGGCATCTGGACGCCGGCCGGCAAGGACGACCGCATATTTCTCATTCAAGAGTGCCAACGCAGCCGCCTGGCCGATGCCAGATCCGGCCCCCGTCACGATGGCTACTTTCACAGGTGCATTCATTGTTTGTAACTCCCCGCTGTGTAACACAAGCTGTCAGCTTGTGCCACTGTGGGCAACCACTCGGCAATCGGCACGCGCCATTCGAGAATTGGACCCTTGGCCTTCCGTATGGACTTGTAACAGGCGAGCCGCCTGTGCCACGACAAAATGCATTTCATTCCAGTATTTCGCAAACGATCACCTGATCGCGCTGGGCGGCCTGGGCATAAAGCTCTTGCAAGGGCGGGAACCAATCACGCAAATAAGCTAGCTCTTCTTCACGCTCTTCGCCAGGAATTTCGGGCACACATGACAAATCGACGGCCTGCCAGGTCTCGGGATGGACGCTGTTAAGATAAGCGGCCAGACGGACCACATCGCTGGGATCGTTCCAACCGGCCTGTTCGGGGCGATAAAACGTATTGCCGATGCGCAAATCGCGACTGCCGTGATGCGCTTGCAAAATAGGAGGCAATGCCTCACGCGGCGTGTTGGCCCAGTTTTCCGGTTGAGGGGCAAGCAATCGTGCGAGCGTGTCCGGACTCGTTTGCAATTCGGGAATGTCCACGGCGCTGTACCACAACAATTCTCCCGCCAGGTGCTGCCAAAACAGGCGATCAAACGGCAGGCCCTTGCCGATTTGGGCCAGCAGCGTTTCCCCGACAATGTAATAGCGGTCAGCGAAATCCTTGGCCCGCGTCAACACCTTGGCGCAAATCGCTTTGCAGGGGGCGAAACTGCGTTTGCGCCAGCTTTCTACCAGGCCAGGCAGTATTTCCTCCTGGAAAGACAGGCGATCCAGGACGAGGAAATAAAGAGCCATTGCGTGGCCATTCTTTTGCGGTTGCCGGCATTTGGCAATCCAGGCAAGGGGGCAGTTCTGGGCAGTCAGGCTGGAAAGTTGACCTCGCCTAATCCTATGCGGGACACTATATGGTGGCCCCCGTGTGGAGTGGGTACCGGCCCGCAGGTTGAGGTTTGGATGAACACGGTTGACGACAATCCAGGCTGGCGTCATTTGGGGCGAACAGTGTCGAGCCGGGCTGAGACCTTTTGGTCGCAGCGCCTGTTTCCAGCTGCCGCACCCATTGTCAACAAAACGGACAAACGATTCTGGCTCTGCGTGTTAACGCTGGTCGTGTTGTCGGCTTGTCTTTTCCTGCCCAACCGCTCGTTTCCCTTGCTCGAACCCGATGAAGGCCGCCGCGCGGAAATCAGCCGGGAAATGCTGGTCAACGATGACTGGATCGCCTGCACGCTCAATCAACAGCCTTATTACGATAAACCGCCGCTGTTTCATTGGTTGGTGGCGCTGAGCTATTGCTGCTTTGGCACCTGCGAAGCCTCGGCGCGTTTGGTGCCGGCGCTGGTTGCGATCCTCACCATTTTGACCACGTTCGTGTTGGGCAGACGCCTGATCGGGCAACGAGCCGCCTTTTTGGGGGCGCTGGCTTTGATGCTCATGGGCGGATTCGCATTGACCGGCCGCCTGGTGGGTCTGGACGGTACGCTGACGCTGTTCATCACAGCTGCGCTACTCATCGCGCATGAAGCGGTGCAATCGGGCCAACTGCGCTGGCGCTGGTGGTTGACCGCGGCTGTGCTGTGCGGCCTGGGAATTCTAACCAAAGGACCGATCGCGCTGGTGCTGGTCTTGCCGCCTGTGCTGGTGCATGCGCGACTGAGTGCGGGGACGGCTCGGCCGCGTTTGATCCATTTGCTGGCGTTTGGTGCGACAGCCGCGTTGGTGGCCACGCCGTGGGTGATATTGGCGCTGGTCCGCGATCCGCGGATACTTAGCGAGTTTCTGGTCGAGCACAATCTCCGCCGTTTCGCGGACGGCATCGCGCATGAAGAGGCATTTTGGTATTACCTGCCGGTTTTGGCGGTGGCGTGTGTGCCGTGGTCGCCGCTGTTTCCCTTTTTCTTGCGGCAAATCATGCGTATGGAGCCGGTGCAACAAGCACGACGTTGCCGGCCGCTGGGTTTGTTGCTTTTGTGGAGTTGCTGGTGCGTCCTGTTTTTTACGCTGTCGCGCGGTAAACTGCCTCTTTACATTCTGCCGGCGCTGCCCGCGTTCGCTTTGCTGACGGGGTGGTTCTTGGAGCAAATACTGTCGGAAGCGCGGCAATGGACTGCCCTGCCGCCTCTGATCGTGTTGACCGTGGGCGTGGGCTGGGTGGCAGCTTGCATATGGTCTTGGCGGAACGGGCTGATTGACGTTGGCTCATGCGTGGTCGTCGGCGTGATAGCGGCAGCTGCATTGGTGCTATTGATTTCGCTCAAGGGGCGCTGGGCAATGTGGGCGGGTTTGGGATTGGCCGCGGTTGTTGTGCTGGGATTCAACATCGACACCGCTCATCGCTTGCTGCCGGCGCTGGCACGGCACCGAGCGCCTTTGGCCGCCACGGCTGAATTGCGGCGGCTGGCGCGCAGCGGCAAGACGGCGGTAGCGTGCCCGGCCCAAACGTGGTCGAGCATTACCTTTACCTGCCGCGGGGATATATTCGATTTGGAATCAGGCACGGACGCCCAGTTGCTGGCTTTCCTGGAAGGGCATCGGCATGCGTTGGTGGCGATCAGCCAACCGGCGTTTGCCAGGCTGAAACAGCAAGCGCCGCAGGGTTATAATTTCACGGTGGTGCAAACTTCCACATTCGGGCATGTCGTGCTGGCCGAGCACGACCCGACCTACGCGTCATCCCCGAAACCGTAACTTCCCCGCCCAGACGCTTGACATTAGCCCGCGGCGGCACTAGCTTTGGGACCATGCCAAGCCGGCAACCGTCCAAAGATTGCTGCGCCGGAGGCGAATTAGATTTCAGGACGCGCGCCGCCGGCTCTGTTGCCGGCAGCGGCGGCGTCCATTGACACGTCAACGAGAAACCTGATGTCCACCACGCCTCCTGCACCAAACCCTTCGCCAGCACATCACGGAGCGCACACCCCCGCGCAAAAGGTCGTCGAAGCCGGCAAGGTAGCAGCCCTGATGGGTTACCTCATTCGCGGCCGACGACGGCCCGGCGAGGTCACCGTCATCAGCCATTCCGATCTCTTTTACTGGTGGCCGGTTTGGCTAGTCGGATTCCTCATGGCCGCCATCACTTATTTCCAGGGCGTGCATGCTGGCTTCATTCATGGCACGCCGAAAGTCGTCAAAATGTTAGGAGCTGTTGACTACACCGTAGTCGATGACCCCAATGAACGCCCCGGCAAGCTTGACAAAGACGATCAAGCGATCATCACCAGCAAAAAAGATCACGGCCACGATCCGTTCCCGTTGACGCGCCACGCCGGCGAAGACAAGCATTTCTTTCCCTACATCAGCAACCATAAAAGCCTGGGCGTGATCTTCGGCATAACGATTTTCCTGGTCATCCTCATCACCAACGTCCATTTGCGCGGCCTATGGTCGGTGATCGTGATCGTGATTGTCGTGCTGGGCTCGATCATTTTCGCCCTGGCCGGCTGGTGGGAAACCATCATAGCAGGCGGCGGACAGATGGCCATTCACATCAACATGGGCTTTTACCTCGCCTTTTCGTTGCTTTTGTTCACTGCCTGGCTGATCAACTTCGGCCTTTTCGACCGCCAGCGTTACGTGGCGGTCACGTCGCGGCAAGTCCGTTTGAAGCTGGCCATCGGCGAAGGCGAGATCGTCTATGACGCCACCGGGATGGTGTTTCAGAAACAGCGCAGCGATCTGTTCCGCCACTGGATCCTGGGCTTTGGCTCGGGCGATCTTGTCATCAGGCCGAGCGGCGGCAAAGATCCGATTGATTTGCCGAATGTGCTGTTTGTGGGCAGCAAGGTGCGCGAGATTGAAGAGCTAATCCGGGCACAGCAGGTCACGCCGGCGCAGCAATGACAATGGAAACGGCAGGGACCGTGGCCTACTGCCAGGCCACGGCCGACCCGATAAATCGGGTGACTACCAACCGCGCTCAATTGCTACCAGCAATTGAAGCATTCTGCGTTTTACTTCACGTTTTTGTCCACCACGCGCATCTGTGTGGACAGGTAATAACTCAAGCCGTCCTGAACAAACTCCAGTTCCCCAAAAAACGCCAGGCAGCCGTCCGCCGGCTGCGTCACGTCGGCAAAAGCCGTGTCGCCTCTGACTGTCATTGGCTGATCGACCCAGGTTTTGCTGCGAAAATCCTTGGTCGGCGCCAGTGCAATCCAGACCCGCCCGGCCACGGGCTTGGTGTCCGAGTTGATGGTCAGCCGCAGTTTGCCGCCGTTGTCGTCGTGCTTCCACGTTAATTTCGGCATCGCCTTGTCGAACGCCTGGTTCTTGGAGAATATCGCCAGCGTATTGTCAACACGGCTGCGATCGGTTTTGCCGGCCACTTTTTGCACCAGATTGTGCCCGGCATTGGGAACGTACAAGACCCATTTCGGATCGGCCAAGCCATCCCAATAAAGATTGAGCGCATCCACGGTCCAATAGGGATCATTGGCCCCATTGACGATCAGTTTCGGCATTTTGAGCGTGTCTCGATAGAAATAAGGATCAACCATCTTCCAGAGTTTTTGGGCGTCCTCCGTGTTAGGCATCGGCACCAGGCCGCGGGCGGTGTAATCGCGGATCATGTCGCTGTATTTGCCATAGGAGCGGAGCTGATGGTCCATCTGCTCCTTCATGTTGAGCGTGTCAATGACCATCGGGGCAATGGCTTTGACGCGGGCATCACTGGCGCCGGTTAGCCACGTGGTCCAGCCGCGTTTGGAGCCGCCGGAGACGATGAAGTGGCGAATCTCGACTTTCCATTCCTTGCGGGCGAATTCTTGCAATGCGTCCATCGCCCGCACCAGGCTCTTGGTCATGGGGAACAACAGCGGCCAGGACGGGTCTTTGGTGTTGAGATAACGCACAAATGTCTCGGCAATCAGGGCGTCCTCGACCTTGCCGTCCAGCAGCGGTTGATTGGGAATGCCATAAAGAATGGCGACAGGCGTTCCCATTTTCTTGGCCATGTCCATGCCGAAGGCGGTGCTGGCAACGTTGGCCTTGCCGCCCTGGTTGTAAAGAAACATGTTGGCGCCGGGCTTCATGTCCTTGGGCAGAAAGACCTGAAGTTGGTGCTTCCAGGTGATGCCCTGCCAGACCTGGGAGACCATCTCCAGCTCGTAAACCGTGCCCTCCGCGGTTTCGTTCTTTTGCTTTAGCTCCCAGCGAAATTCCTTGTCCGGGATCTTGACGTAATCGATGACGCTGCCATGCGCGGGCACGGCGCAGGCGACACAAGCCAATAACGTGGCGGCCAGAATCCGGCGAGCAGTTTTCATCAACATGGGACATACCTCGGAGAGGAGCGGGCGCCATCAGCGGCGTGAGACGTTCACCATCACAATGCCGATGAATGCCGCGGTCAACAACAAAATCACAATGAACAGCAGCGCGGAGATCGAGAACAGCCAGCTGCCAGTTTGATTGTCGGCAGTGACAACCTCCGACAGGCCAGCTCGCAGTTCACGCTCCAAATCGATCCGTGCATCGGGCGCCGTGTTGCGCCAGTGCAGCGACACATTGCTGAGCAGCGGAAATGGGTCCAAATCGATGGTTGCAGCGCTGATGGCAGGCGGTGGGCGATGCAACGTGATCGGCAGGGCCGTAATGCCATCGGCCGGCGCATCCGCATCATGATGCTGATTGCCGGCAAGGTAAAGGCGATTGCCCTGCCGGTCCATCTCCATGCCCAGCCGCTGCGCCACCTTGGCCAGAACGCTGTCCAGCGTGCGCGGATCGACATTGTAAACAACCGTAACGTCTCGCCGCATCCAAATCAGGAAGGCGCCGCCGCCCACGATAAATAAGTAATAGACAATCCACCAAACCCACCAGCCTGCCCAGACTTCCGTAATTGCGTCGCCCAGCGAGGTGCTCTCGCGCTGGAACGGCAACTCCGCCAGGCTTCTTTTGAAGGTGCCGCTCAACACGAAAGGGACACCGAACAAAACGAAG
>DASRAT010000740.1:0-5772 GCA_035638015.1 Gemmataceae bacterium
CGTTCACGGTGGGCGCGGCCTCGGTGCCGGTGCTGAGCATCCCCGATTTCGCGCGTGGCCCCAACGGCGCCGTTAACATCAAGGTGCCGCAGCTTAATGGCACCGGCATTCCGATCACCTTGACCAACGCCGCCGGCGTCACCGATGTGACTTTCAAACTGAACTACAACCCGGCGCTATTGAGCATCACCAGCACACTCAGCAACACCTCCGGCACGTTCACGCTGGTCGGCACTCCTTCGGGCGGCGTGGCCAATTTCTCGTTCCACAGCAACACGGCACTCAACGGCAACGTGACCTTGGGTCAAATCGTGGCCCAGGTTCCCGACAGCGCCGCATCGAGTTACAAGGCCAAGGAACTGCTGCACCTGAGCAACATCGTCCTCAACGGCAACATCACCGCGGCCATCAACGACGACGGCGTCCATGTTGCCGCCTACCCCGGCGACGTATCCGGTGACGGTTCGCTCAGTCCGCTGGACGCTGCCTTGACATCTCGGGTGGCGACGATTTTTGACAGCGGATTCGCGGCTTATCGTTTGGCCGATCCGGCCATCGTGGGCGACCTAAACGGCAACAGTTTCACCGATTCCTCTGACGTCACCTTGATCAACCGCACGCTGGCCGGCATTACAGTTGGACAGTTACCGCCCATCCCGACGGGCTTGACGATTGTTCCGACTGGCCCCGATCCAACCTTGAGTTTGCCAACGGATTTGCAAGCGGCGCCTGGAGAAACGGTGGTGGTGCCGGTGCATCTGGACACAGCGCGACCCGAAGGCAGCACGGGCTTGATGGAAGCGATTTTGGCGCTGCGCTACGATCCAACAGTGTTCACGGTGTCAGCTCAGGACGTGCATCTGGGAACGCTGCCAACGTCCGGAGGAGGCTGGAAATTGCAGGCGGTGGTCAACGCCCAGACGGGCGAGATCGGCATCGACCTGTTCAGCCCAACGCCAATCGTGAGCGCCAGTGGCGGCAGCCTGGTGACGTTGACGCTGCACGTGTTGCCCGGCGCGCCGTCAGGCGCGAGCGGCATCAATCTGGTGCGTGCGGTGAACCCAACGGGCCAACGTCAGTTCGTCACGACGGCATCGGATGCGGCAGGGCCGTATATTCTACATCCGGTGGTGACGGATTCGAATGATGCCGGCGTGGACGGCCGCGTTACAGTGCCGGCGATGATGATGGAAACAGCAAGCACTCCGCAGTCAATGCTGGTGACAGCAGCAGCATTGGGCACGGTGCTGGAGGTGAGTCAAGCGCCCGCGACCATCTCCAACGCAGCCCATGCGCGAGCGCTCGATCTGGCGGAGCAAGTCTTCGCCAACCTCCAGGAGCCTGAACTGACGCCCGGTATTGGCGAGCTTGGCCAACCGCGGGCCATACTGGACACGGACTCGACTGATCAAACGTCGGCAGCATACGCCTCGGCGGTGGCGACGCTGGGCGCGGAGAAACTTCAACCCGACTGGCTGCCCGCGGATTGCTTGATTTATTTGGGCCGACAAGCGCGGCGTGGCATTAAACGGGCGAGTTTGCTCACGGAACCGGCAACGCAGGATAGCTTTGACGATGTTTTGGCTTTGGAAACGTTGTTCGCAAATGGGGCTTTCGGGACGGCACTTCCATAACTGCTGCTTTCTTGCGCGTGACTGTTAGCCTTTGAGTTTATGCCTGGCCTCTATAAGTCGATATTCCAACTTGGCATGGGGCAACCAAACCTGTGCTATCCCCCTTGACTTCCGTTTGATTGCTTCCATAATTTGATTGTTCGATCATCGAATATTCACTTATGAGCGTACAATGACATCGCTTGATCGCCGCGCCGCTGACCTGGGGGATATTGTCCAAGATATCTTGAAACAATTCCAGGTCGTGAATGCAGCTATTGCCAATGGCCCGCACGCCGAGTTGAACGTGCAGGAGATTCGCGTCATCGAATTTCTCGGCAACGAGGGGTCACGCATCATGCGCGAGCTGTCCGAGTATTTGAATGTTGCGGTGAACTCGGTGACGGGAATTGTCGATGGTTTGGAGCGAAAAGGCCTTGCCCGGCGCGTGCGTTCGGACCAGGACCGGCGAGCAGTTCGAGTCGAGTTGACGGCCGCGGGGGAAAAAATGAAGGACATCATTGTCAAGGCAAACCTGGGGTTGTTTCGCAGCATGCTCGGTGCACTCACGGAAGATGAGCAAGAGATTTTCATGGTGCTGTTCCGCAAGATCGCTCGCGCGGGCCGCTCTCAGGTGCAAAACATGTCTCAGTCGGCTTGATGTACTTCGTGAAGGTTCGGTTTGCGAACTATTCTGGTGATTGGACAATTCCTCTTTTCGCCCCAATGACGATTATGACTGCCAAACCCACGGACAACGGCTCGGCAACGGCTCTGGAGAGAGCAGAAACTGCGCGGCCACCGGTTGCCGAACCAGCAACACAGCGTTCACGCAAAGGCAAGCTCATTCTTTTGTTGGCCGTTGTGGCTGCCTTCGCTGCCGGCTGGGTTGCCGCCTGCTGGAGCATGACACGCACCGAAAAAGAGGCTTTTCCTTTGGAAAAGATCGCACCCCGGCATGGCGCGGATGCGGTAATGGTCACCGTCGAGCCGGTCAAGCAGCAAACCATTCAGCGGGCCATTGAAGCGCTGGGCACGCTGCATGCATTCGAAGACGTCACCATTTCCACGAAGGTGGAAGGACGTGTGCGGCATATACATCATGATGTTGCCGACTTCCTGAAACCGGGGGAGCTGCTTCTTGAAATTGACTCAACTGATTACGAACTGGCGGTGCGGCAAGCCGAGTTGACGATTGACGTTGAGCTCGCCAAGCTGGGGCTACAAAAGTTGCCTGAAGGCGACGTTGAACTGCTCAAACTGCCAAACGTCATGCAGGCGCAAGCCCGCATGGACAATGCGAAATCAAAATTCGAACGCATGAAGAATCTGGCGGCTGCCAAGGCTTCCTCGGTGGAGGATTTCGAAAACGCGTCGAGCGACAGCCGTGTCGCCCAGGCAGAATACGCCAATCAAATTCTCCTTGCCAAGGCCGGCCTGGCCACGATCAAGATGAAACAGGCAACGCTGGCCATCAGCAAGCAGCAATTGGAAGATTGCAAAGTTTTCGCACCCACGCCCAAGCTGTCGGTGCCGGGAGTGGAATCCGTCACCTACGCCGTCACCCAACGGGCCGTGGCGGAGGGCACCTTTGTACGTGTCGGTACAGAGTTGTGCAAACTGGTCATCAACAGCACGTTGAAACTGCGGGTGATGGTCCCGGAGCGATTTAGCTCGGAGGTCAAAGCGGGGCAAAAAGTCGAGGTCTTCACGGCGGCTTTGCCATCGCCGTGTAACGGCGTTGTTGCTCGCATCAGTCCTGCGGTCGATCCCACCACCCGAACTTTCATTGTCGAAATCTTGGTGCCGAATCCTGACGGCGAATTGAAGTCCGGCAGCTTTGCCAAGGCCTCCATTCTAACGCGAACGGATTCCAAAGCGCTCACCGTGCCGTTGACCTCCCTGGTTCAATTCGCTGGCATAACCAAGTTATTCCTGGTCGAAAACGGTAAAGCGAAAGAGGTCCAGGTCAGCACGGGCATGCAAACGACAGCGTGGGTCGAAATCACAGCCCCAGCTCTGCCGGCCGGAGCGAATGTCATCACCAGCGGCCACACGCTCCTCTCCAACGATACGCCAGTGGCTGTTCGCTTGGCGGATGCACCCACCGCACAAAAAAACTGAGCATGAGACTGGAGTTCCTGGGTGAGCATTTCCGAGATCTGCATTCGGCGTCCTGTCTTCACGTGGGTGCTTGTTGCCATCCCTGTTGTGCTGGGCCTTGTCGCCTACATGAGTTTGGGTGTTGATCTTTTTCCCAAGGTTGATTTTCCGGTCGTGACCGTGGTCGCCAACCTTCCGGGCGCGAGCGCCGAGGAAGTGGAAACCAGTGTGACGAAACCGCTGGAAGAAGCGATCAATCAAGTTTCCGGGATCGACGAACTTCGCTCCACGACTCGCGAAGGTTTTGCTACCATCGTCGTTCAGTTCAAGCTGGAAAAAAGCGGCGATGTGGGCGCTCAGGAAGTCCGTGACAAAGTTGCCTCGATCATCAAGCAACTTCCCCAGGGCATGGACCCGCCGATCGTCAACCGCTTTGACCTGGATGCCGCTCCAATCATCACGCTTGCGGTGTCCGGCCGACGCGATGTGCGCGAGGTCACTGAGCTCGCCAAGCATCAAATTCAGGAGCAGCTTCAGACCGTCAGCGGCGTTGGCGCGGTCTTTCTTTCAGGAGGGCGAACGCGCGCCATCAACGTTGTCGTCAACACCGATCTTTTGGCCTCCTTCGAACTGTCCATCGAAGATGTTCGTCAGGCGCTGATAACGCAAAACCTGGAAGTGCCCGGCGGCATCATCCAGCAGGGGTCGCGCGAAATGGTGCTGCGCACGCTCGGCCGCATGCAGTCGGCGGCGCAATTCAATGAACTCATTGTCGCCAATCGCAAGGGCCATCCCATTCGTGTGCGCGACATTGGCAGGGCCGAGGATGCCACGGAGGAGCCACGCGGCATGAGCCGTTTGGACGGCCAGGCGGCAGTCAGTCTGTTCATTCAAAAGCAATCGGGCACCAACACGGTGGCGATTTCCGATGCCGTGCAAGCCCGGCTCGCCATCATTAGCGCTGCACTGCCTCCCGACATCAAAATCGAAATCATTCAAGATCAATCGCGTTTCATTCGCGAGTCGATGGCCGAGGTGAAGTTTCATCTCCTCCTGGCTGCCATGCTGGTGTCGGGCACCATTCTTCTTTTCATCCGCGACTGGCGGACGACCGTTATCGCAACATTGGCAATCCCAACATCGATCATCCCGACTTTTTTGTTCATGCAATACATGGGCTTTACTATCAACAACATCACGATGATCGGCCTGATCCTGGCCATCGGAATTGTCATTGATGATGCCGTGGTGGTCCACGAAAACATCTTTCGCCATATGGAAGAGTTCGGCAAAGACGCGATGACCGCGGCCCGCGACGGCACCAAGGAAATTGCCCTGGCCGTGATGGCAACCAGTCTTTCGTTGGTCGTGATCTTCGTCCCGGTCGCCTTCATGGGTGGATTGGTGGGCAGATTCTTCAGCAGCTTCGGTTTGGTGGTGGCGTTTGCCGTGGTCATGAGCCTCTTTGTTTCGTTCACGCTGACGCCCATGCTCTGTGCCCACTTCCTCAAGCTTGATCACTCGGAGGCGGGCCAAGCCAAATCCAAGGCCGGCTGGATTTATCGGGCGACCGAGGGCTTTAGCGGCGTAGCGCTCCGCTGGGCATTACGGCACCGCATCGTCACGATAGTGGTGTGCGTGTTGGTGTTTTTTGCCACTGTGCCCATCGCGTCGCAAGTCGGGGCCAACCTCGTGCCGCGCGACGATCAGAGCGAGTTTCAAGTTTCGTTTATCACCCCGGAAGGTTACACGTTGGAGCGCACCAACGAAGTCATCACCGAAATCGAAGGCCGTCTCATTGGCCTTCCCGGCGTGATCCATCACTTCACCATCATTGGCGAAAACACGGGCAACGCCGGCAAAGGTCAAGGCGACGTGACCCGCGGGTCTCTTTACTTTCGCATCAAAGAGCTGGACGAACGGCAGTACACGCAGTTTGACGTCATGAAGCGGGCACGGACCATTCTCCGCGACTACCCTGATTTGCGCACCGCAGTGTCTGACGTTTCTGCCATCGGTGGCAATGGTCAGGACAGCCGCACGTTTCAGGTAAGCA
>DASRAT010000741.1:0-2718 GCA_035638015.1 Gemmataceae bacterium
TGTGGTTCGTGAGCCAGCGGCGATGGCCGCAGGTTGCCGCGGCCATGGTTTTTCTAGCAGCCGGTGCTGCGCTGATGACCTTCAACATGCACTGGCGCGATCCGGCAGGGTTCGTGTCCAGGATTCGGAGTTAGTCATAAGCAGCGTGTGGTTGGCCGAGAAAAATAAAAAGTATCAGATTATTTATTGCAAAGGAAAACCTTCAATGTAGTTTTTCAGGCCGAACCAAAATGCTGCAAAATGACCGGACTGGCAATGCGGCATTACCCGTTTTGAAGTCTCTATTGCCGGCCCGGCATTTGAGCAAAACGTTCGCTGGAAAAAGCCGAGCCGCATCGATGAAGAAGCTCACCGTCGTGGCTCTACTAAATTGACCAATGAACTGATTTCACACCATCGAGGATCACTCATGTCGCAGCGTGTCTCGATCTTCGCTCTCGGCGTGCTCATCCTTGCCGCCAACACAATGCGTGCGGACGAAGGAGAGGACAAGGCGTTGGATGCCCTCAAGAAGATTAGCGGCAGTATCAACGTATTCCACGACGACAAAGCGCCTGGCCGGCCGGTCAAGGGGCTCATTCTTGTGGATGGCAAGTTTAACGATGCTGCCTTGAAGGAGTTGGCGCCGTTCAAGAACCTAAAGTACGTTTCGCTGGTTTTCACCTCAGTTACTGACGACGGCCTCAAATCCCTGGCTGCCTGTACTGAACTGGAGACGCTCGATTTTCGCGGCGGCAAGATCAGCGGTTCGGGACTCAAAGACCTATCTGGTTTGAAAAAGCTCACGAAGTTGGTCTTCAATACTCTGGGGGTGACTGATGAGGGGCTCAAGGGAGTCGGCAGTCTCGCCCATCTCAAGGAGCTAAGAATCAGCTCCGGCGTTTCGAATGCGGGGATCGAGCATCTGAAAGACCTTAAGGCTCTGGAGGAGATTAACCTTAACGGCAACTTCACCAATGCCGGTCTGAAGCACCTGAGCGGATTGCCCGAGTTGCACACCATGTACTTGGGCTATAGTCCGTCCGACGCTGGTCTGGCTGAACTGGCCAAGTTGAAGAAGCTTCGAACGCTCACATTCCATGCCATCAGTCGGCCGGGCTTCCCTCCAGCCGGCGTCAGCGATGCGGGACTCAAAGGGCTGGGAGAGATAAAGCAACTTGAGTCACTTTCCCTCGATAGCTGTCAGGCTGTGACCGATGCAAGCGTCAAGGAATTGGCCGCGCTCACCAACTTGAAGAACTTGTCAATTGTCGGCACAGGCGTGACGGACGCGGGGGTTAGGGAGTTGCAAAAGGCACTAGCGAAAACTGAAATCAGCTGGAAGAAGTGAATCGTGCCGTGATGAAACGCGTTCCCATGCCGCTCAAAACCGCAGCAGATGCGTTGCACATCGCCATTCCCACGATCCATGGCATGCACTTCCTCCTAACCTGGAATTGCATGCCCATCGCGAACACGGCATTTCGTCCCACGAGAATGAAAAGGGCCAGGTTAGGTTTTGCAAGGGAAAGCCAAACGCGTAGATTTTCAGACCGAACTAAATGCTGCAAAATGACCAGGCCGGCTTTGCGGCATTTCCCGCTTTTAAGTCTCTATTGCCAGCCCGGCATTTGAGCAAAACGTTCGGCGAAGGAGGCGGGGGACAGTCGATGCGCAGCTCGGTGCTGATCGCCGTGGGATTGCAGGCTGGGGCAGTTGGACTAGGCCTTTTGTGGGGCGTGGCCGTCGACTACCCCGTCCGGTCGCCATCTGTCTACACCGCATCCGCCGCGATCGCGGGGCTGCTCATGCTCAGCGGCGTCTTCGCCTCGCTCGTAAGCGTCCCCGTGGAGAAGGCGAGTCATCGTACAGCGGTTTGCATCGCGTCCTTGCTATATTCGGCTTGCGTCGTGCTATGTGAACCGTTCTGGCGCGTGCACCAGATCGACGAAATTGTCCTCGCTGCCCTGGTACTGGTTCCCTTGCTCCTGGCGATCGGGTATCTCGTTCGTGGCCAGGCGTGGGCGTCTGTTGCAGGTGTGGCATTATTTGTGTTCACGAGCAACGTCATGATCGCCAGCAACGCGAACTCAAGTGTCGCCGGATCGGGTTTCTTTAGGTCATGGATTTCTTGAGGCGCGGGCCGGACCAGTCGCTGCAGACCGACCGCGGCCCATATTGTGTTTCCTAGTCATTCAGCTCAGCGGCGGGTGGCACAACCGGCGGCGCAATCTTGGGCGGGACGTCCTGACAGAATGCGCATCCTTTGCTAACTCGCAAAGCTCAAGGGCGTGCCGAAACACCCGTGGCTGCGTCCCATTGTCCTGACAGCGCAACCAACATCCCGCGTCCATTCTATTGAACGATCTCACCTATCTTCTTGAGCCGGGCGCCTAATCAAGGGAATGGCGCGATTGTCACGGGCGCTTCGGCACGCCCTTGAGCTTTGCGCGTTAGCCCAGGATGCACCTACTACCAGGGCGTGCCACCAAAGATTGCGCCGGCGGTTGTGGCACGCTGTCCGTCAGCCAAACAGTCGTCGCTCCACCGGGACAAGCCCCGGCGGAGGCGGCCAGAACATCATGAATTGAGAACACCAGACGCTCATTCAGTTTATTTTGATTTTCCCCTTGCAATATGAACAAATGTTCAGTTATACTGAAGGTAGCAAGAGGCCAGGAGAGTCAGTGTCTCCTTTGCAGGGGTATCCCGTAATGCTACCGTCGGCTAACACGGGAC
>DASRAT010000742.1:0-3460 GCA_035638015.1 Gemmataceae bacterium
ACAGGCGCGGCCGCAGATTGTTGTAGGTGTCGTTGTACAGCCGCACTAAACGCTCGGTGCGTTCAGGATCAGAGAAAATCCACGCCCGGAACCGTTCCTTGATCTGCTTTTGCTTTTCCTTGGCCGCCAGGGTCGCTTCCGGGTTGACCACTTTCTGCTCACGGTCGCCGTCCTGGATGGTGTCGTAGATCACGGGCATTTTCATGTTGAGCGCCAACTCGAACAGCCAGGTGCCGTTGGCCCGAGGAGTGCCTAATTCCGACGTGGCGGCGACGGATTGCTGGGCGGAGTAGCCGGCGTCCAGGCTCCATACCGCGTCCTTTTTGAGATGGGTGATTTTGAGGGCTTCCGGCTCGACTTTGAACAATTCAGCGGCGAAAGCCTGGATATCGGCCTCTGGTATCCACGGCGCGCCCAGATTGGCGTCGATGTCGCCTGGCAGCACGTCCTCGGGCTGGACTTCGCGCAACGCCGCGGCATTGCGGGCATAAGCGGAACCCGCATTGTCGGCAATGGCCAGCTTCGTCCGCACATTACCGGACAGATAAGCGTCGGCGGTTTGCCAGGTCTTGGTCTCGGGGTCGTGAAAAATCAGATCGCCAAATTCGGCGATAATGTCGGCTTCGGATTTGCCGTATAAGCCGGCGATGAAGGGCAGATCGACAATGCCGCGCTGATTGAGGCTGACCAGCAACCCTTCCTCGGCGCTACGGACCTGGGTAATGGGCGGTTTCTTGCCGACCACGTCTTGCCGCATGATGGCGGCTTTGGTCGCCTGGCTGGTGGTCTCGTCGTATTCTTCCAACGACATGACCAGCATGGCGTCGGGGTCTTCGCGGAATTTCACCAAATTGGGCATGCGGCGGATGACGTGGCCGTCCTTGGTCTCGCCGAAGCTGGTCTTGTTGATGGGGCCGTAAACACTGTCGAAGCGGTCGTAAGCCCCGTTGAGTTCGCGGCGGGCGTCCTGGCGATTGGCCTCCGGCCAACCTTCGTTCTGCGATTGCAGCACGCGCCGTGCCAGGTCGCGCAGGCAGATGAGGGCGGACATGCGTTTGCCGGTCAGAGTGCCGCCGGCGCTTAGCTTCGCGCCCTGGTAGACGACGGGAATGCTTTGACCGTCGATGATTTGGCAAATGACGCGGTGGTCGTTGACAAAAAAACTGCCTTCGCTCAGATGCAGCGGCGGCGGGAGAACGAACGCCGGGGTTTCTTCCACGGCGGCTGCCTTAACGGTAGCGAAGCGAGGCAGCCGGTTGATGGCATCACGGAGCTGTTTGGCCAGGTCGCCGTTGCTGGTGACGCTGTAGCCTTCGCCGTAGAGCGTGTCCTTGCGGTTCCACGTTCCCAGCACCATTTCTGGGTGGCGGACGAAGTATCGATTGATCGAGACTTCCACGCCGTCAATCTCCATTGGCCGCGCGCGTTGCCATTCGGCTTCTTGATGGCGTGCCGGCTCACCGGGCGCGCGCTTGCGAAGGAAGACGATGTCGGTAACGACGGCGGTGCCTTCATGTTTGAAAGCGTCGGAGGGCAGGCGAATGGCGCCGATAAAGTCGGCCTTGGAGCCGAGATATTCGCGAATAGCGGCGTTCTGTTTGTCGAGCGTGAAATGCGACGTGACCAGCGCCAGCACGCCGCCGGGCTTCAATGCGTCGATGGATTTGGCGAAAAAGAAATCATGCAGCGAAAACTTCTGCCCGCGATGCTCCATCTTCACATCGGCGAAAGGCACATTGCCGATCACCGCGTCGAGTTCCGGCAAGCGGCTGTCGCGGAAATCCTCGATACGAATGTCCTGGCCGGGGTGAAGCGCCCGCGCGATGCGGCCGGAGATGGCATCTTGCTCGACGCCGATATAGCGCATGGCTTCGGGGCCGTGCCCCATGAAATTACCGATGCCGCAACCCGGCTCAAGCACGGTGGCATTTTCGGGTACGCCCAGCTGGCCGATGGCCTCGTGCATGGCGGCGATGACGGTGGGCGAGGTGTAGAAGGCGTTGAAGGTGGTGCGTTTGGCGCTGCCATATTCCTGTGGCGTCAGCAGTGATTGCAGCTCTACCCCTACCGCTTGCCATGACGCATCTTTGTAGCTGCCGGTGACCGGGTCGGGAAAAATGGACAAAGCGACTGGCCCGAAGCCGGCGAAGCGTGCCAGCACCAGCTTTTCCTCCGGCGTGGCTGCTCGCTGCTCGCCCTCTATGAGCTTCAGCGTGCGAATAGCGGCCAGGATGTCGCGGGCTTTGGATTTTTCACCGCTGGCGATGGGCGATTGGGGTGACGCTTGGCGTCCAGAATTTGCAAGATCGGCGGTAGGTGAGCCGTTGACTAATGGGGAAGGCGCGTGTTTTGCTGGCGGCGACTCCAGCTGGCCATTATTAGAGCTTGGCTCGGCAGGAAAATCAAAAAGGGTGCGAGAGCGCTGGCCGCGTTGCGCCGTTACGCGGGCGGCGTGTGAGATTGGATAAATGCCATTGCCCTGTCCAGCGAAAGCGGTTTCGTTTCGTCGGTCGGAGACGCGGGTGGCAAACGCCTCTCCAACTCCTCCACCGCCAGTTCCATCGCCTCGCTGGCGATCTGAATATCGTTGCTGCGCGGGCTGGCCTGGCGGAGCTGCGCCTTCCAGGCTTCGTGCCTGGCTTTCAGTTCCAGCGCGTACTGCTCCGTGGCTGGAAGCAGCATCCGCCGGCTGCGGAGTCGCTCGTACAACTCTGGCCGTTGGCGGAGGATTTCGAGGCAAATCGTCTTGTACTGCATAGGCGTTTCCTTCCGGTTGAGAGCAATGGTTGATTTGTGACACAGGCGAAGCGCCTGTGTCGAGGGAGAAATCCAGCAAGGGCTGGTGGGTGAATGTCCGCTTTGGCGGCATCGTCGGGAACTAACTGCATTGATCCCGACAGGCGTAATCGGTCTTGCGTCAAGTTGCAAATGTTATTTGGAAATGCAACCTGGTGGTGACGGGGCGAGGGGACGGCAGGTGCGCTCATGGCATGCGGCACTGCCGATGAATGTGGCTGGGTCAATCTTGTCGGGTTGAATGAACACAATTATTTATTTGACACAGCGAATACAATAGAAAGCTGGCAACTGTTTTCTTCAAGGAGAGAGGCATGATCGGACAACGGTTAGTTTCTGTAACGCTTTCAGGTGTGATCGTGTTCGCACCTGTCCTGCACCATGAGACATCGAAAGGGAGGGAGGACGAACACACCCACGAGGAGAACCATTTGCCAGGACCACCGGCGAAGCCCGTTGCCCAAATCCAAACTCATGCCACAACCACGAACACGACGGACAGCTATAACGGCGTCAGCTTTGGACCAGGCGAGTTCGCCAGGTTCATGGCTGCGATGCACCAAGAATAGCAGTTGGCTAAGCAGGCCGGTGATGACGTGGGGCATTCGGATCGTGTGGTCCGGTTCGTCGCCGAGGATCGGCTCGCTGCTGCCATGATAAGAGC
>DASRAT010000743.1:0-10000 GCA_035638015.1 Gemmataceae bacterium
GCCATCTGCTCGCCGGCCGTTGGCTGTCTCGCACCGACAAACCGTTCGATAGCCGTAGCCCCGCCAGGCTCCAGGAGGTCGTCGGCACCTTTCCGACCGCCGGCGCCGATTTGGCCGCCGAGGCCGTCGCCGCCGCCAAGGCCGCGTATCCGGGCTGGCGACGCACCAGCCGCGTCAAGCGGGCGGAATTGTTTGACAATCTCGCCCAGCTTGTAAAACGCGACACCGATTCCCTCGCCCAGCTCATGGCCCGCGAGTGCGGCAAGGTCGTCACCGAATGCCGGGCGGAGGTCATCGAAGGTTTGCACATGATCCAGTATGTCTTCGGCCTGGGCCGGATGTCGATGGGCGACGTGCTGGCCTCCGAGATCGCGGAGAAAGACGCGTTCATGCGCCGCAAACCCTGGGGCGTCGTCGCGGTCATCACGCCGTGGAATTTCCCATTTGCGGTGCCGCTGTGGATGCTGGGACCGAGCTTGCTGGAGGGCAACACCGTCGTCTTCAAGCCGTCCGAGGACACGCCCGCCATCGGCCAACGCCTAGTGGAATTGTTCGAGGAAGCCGGTTTTCCGCCGGGTGTGTTGAACCTCGTGCATGGCGACGGGGCGACCGGCGAAGCGCTGGTGCGCGACCCGCGCGTCAACGTCGTCCTGTTCACCGGCAGCTGGGATGTCGGCAAACGCATCCAGCAGCTTTCGGCCGACATGCACGACCGCATTGTGGCTTCCGAGATGGGCAGCAAAAGCGCCGTCATCGTCTGCGACGACGCCCGTTTCGATCTGGCGGTCTGGGCCGGCATCATCAGCGCCTTCAAGACCAGCGGCCAGCGCTGCGTCTCCGCGGGCCGCATTCTCGTTCACGAAAAACTGATGGACCGCTACGCCAACGAGTTCGTGGCCACCGCCAAACGGCTGCGCATCGGCGACCCGCTTGACGCCGGCAACTTCACCGGCCCCGTGATTCACACCGGGTCAGTAGAGAAAATCCAGTCCTACAACGATCTGGCCAAGAAGGAAGGCGCCACCATCCTGCTCGACGGCGGCCGCATGACCAGCGGCCATCACGCCCAGGGCTGTTACATGGCCCCGTTCATCTATCGCACGCCGCATCGCTCCGACATGCGTTGCATCCGCGAGGAAGTCTTCGGTCCGCACCTGGCCCTGATCCCCTTCAAGGACAACGACGATGCCGTGCGGATTTACAACGACACCGATTACGGCCTTTCGCTAGCCGTCATCACCGAGGATTACCGCAAGATGCGTTTCTTCCGCGAGGAATGCGAATACGGCCTGGGTTACGTCAACCTGCCCTGCATCGGCGCGGAAGTCCATCTGCCCTTCGGCGGCGTCAAGAAAAGCGGCAACGGCCATCCGTCCGCCGCGGGCCTGATCGAAGCGGTGTCGCACAAGACGGCGTGGACTGTGAATCATGGATATGAGATAAAGATGGCCCAGGGGCTGACGACGAGTATTGAGGAGAAATCGTGATTGAGGTCCTCGCGTCGAAAGGGTGAAACCAACATGACGGTTGTTAAGCTTGATGCCCGATGCATAACAGACTGGGATTCGTTCCACCAAGCCTTTGCGGAAGTCTTCGGTTTTCCAGGTTTCTACGGTTATAACATGAATGCCTGGATCGATTGCATGACATACCTGGATGCCCCGGACGCCGGAATGACAGCTGTCCACCCACCACCGGGAGGCGTCCTCGTGCTTGAACTCGAACACGTTGATGATTTCGCTGCCCGCTGTCCTGAACTCTACGCGGCCATTGTTGAATGCACGGCTTTTGTAAACTGGCGCAGAATAAAAACCGGCCAAACTGCAGTTCTGGCATTGTCCTTTTACAAAGCTGCATGAACGGATCGGAGTTATAGCGTGACACCTACCATTCAAGCTGACCCGGTTCCTCTACGGTTGGATGACCACGGCACTTTGCGCGTTGGCGACACACGCATTCCCATGGATCGAGTCGTGGAGTGCCACCATCAAGGCTATACGCCAGAGGCGATAGTTGAGGCATTCGATACATTGCGGCTTGCCGATGTCTATGCGGTCCTGGCGTATTACCTGAACCACAAGGCCGAGGTAGCCGAGTATCTCCGTCGGCAAGAAGAACAAGCAGCCGCAATTCGAGGGAAAATTGAGGCCAGCCAACGAGCAGTGCCCAATCGGGAAGAATTGGCAAAGAGACTGAACCACCAGGAGATAGGCGGTGCTGCAACTGGCAACTGATGCGGATTTCAATGGCAACATTCTGGGCGGCTTACTCAAACTTCAACCCGATTTGGACGTCGTCCGCGTGCAAGATGTTGGGTTGCGCACGGCGTCTGATCCTGAAATTCTGGATTGGGCAGCGAAAGAAAACCGGGTGCTTTTGACTCATGATCGCACGACCATGTCGGATCACGCTTATGATCGAGTCCGCGCAGGCGAGTTGATGCCGGGTGTAATCGTCGTTCGCAATCAAATGCCTCTTGGTCCCATCATCGACGATCTTCTGCTCATTGCATTGGCAAGCTCAGCGGAGGATTGGATTGACCAGGTTGTATTTCTTTGGAGATCGAACTAATGTTCCATTTCGATAGCCACACCGTCCCCCACCTGAAAACCCCGCTCCCCGGCCCCAAGGCTCAGGCCCTGCTGGAGCGCGACGAACAATACATGTCGCCGTCCTACACACGCATTTATCCGCTGGTCTGCGCCCGCGGCTCAGGCGCCGTTATGGAAGACGTGGACGGCAATCTTTTTCTCGATTTCACCGCCGGTATCGCCGTGACCGCGGCGGGGCATTGTCATCCGCAGGTGGTCGCCGCCATTCAGGATCAAGCCGGCAAATTGCTGCACATGTCGGGCACCGATTTCTATTACCAGCCGCAGATCGACCTGGCCCAGCGTTTGTGCGAGGTCGCCCCTGGTGTTTCACCCAAGCGCGTTTTCTTCACCAATAGTGGGGCGGAGGCCTTGGAAGCGGGCTTGAAATTGGCGCGCTGGCACACCGGCCGTTCGCGCGCCATTGCGTTCTTCGGGGCGTTCCATGGCCGCACGTATGGCGCCATGTCCCTGTCCGGTTCCAAGCTTGTGCATCGCCGTGGTTTCTCGCCGTTGGTGCCGGACATTCACCATGTCCCATTCCCTCGTGGCTGTCGGCAATGCGAAGACGTGGTGGCCGGCTGCGCCTGTGTCAAACAAATCGAAGAGACCATTCTCAAGCGTGTCGCCCCTCCCGACGAAGTGGCGGCGATTTTCGTCGAGCCTATTCAAGGAGAGGGTGGCTATTTCGTCTCTCCGCCGGGGTTCTTGCCGGCCTTGCGCGAGTTGTGCGACAAACATGGCATGTTGCTGGTTGTTGACGAAGTCCAATCAGGCATGGGCCGCACTGGCAAGATGTTTGCCATCGAGCATTGGGATGTCGAACCGGACATTATCTGTCTGGCCAAGGGCATCGCCAGCGGCATGCCGCTGGGCGCCATCGTGGCTCGCGACAACGTCATGAACTGGCCGCCAGGAAGTCATGCAAGCACCTTTGGCGGCAATCCTGTTAGTTGCCGGGCTGCGCTGGCTACGCTCGATCTTTTACAGAGCGAATACATCACCAACGCCGCCGCGCGTGGCAAACAGCTTCAAGACGGTCTGCACCTAATGCAACATCGTTTCGCCGAAATTGGACAGGTCCGCGGCCTGGGCCTCATGACGGCGGTAGACATCGTCAAATCGCGCGATCGCGCGGTCCTTGACCCCGCATTGCGCGACGAGATCGTGCAATCTGCCTTTCATCGTGGGCTACTGCTGTTGGGTTGTGGCGAGGGTGCCATTCGCTTTTGTCCACCGCTGTGCATTAATGCGGCCCAGGTGGACACCGCTTTGGCCATCCTGACCGCAGTTTTGGCGGAGCGCAAACCCACGAAGATCACTGCCTGAACAACTGTTAGGTGAAATCATTGATCTTCTGGCACGCGTTTCCCAAAGCGTGAATCCCGACCTATACTAGTGGCAACCCCCTCTCGTACCGCGCCGCGGACGCCTTCCCCACTCCGTCCCTGGATATTCGCGGCCATAGAACCTTCGGAGCACGAGAAGATGTCCAGCCCCAACATGGGCGTTGCCGCCCCACCACGACAGCGTAGTTCAGCCGCTAATATTGATTTGGATGCCAGCAGTGGTCTGCCGCTTGCTCAAGAATTAGTGCTGCTGCGCCAGGAAAATGCTGACTTGCGTAAGAAAGTGGAGGAATTGGACCAGCTCCTCAATCTGGCCATTCAAGACGCGGAAGACCGCCTGACGGAGCGGCAGCGAGAATATGAAAGTCTTCTCGAAGAAAAATCGGAAGTGATCCGCTCGCTGCACACCAAGAACGCCGAGCTTCGCGAACAGGCGGCTGATGCCGCCGTCGGGATTGACAACACTCAACCGCCGGATCAGCAAGACTTGATCCGCCTCCAGCGTGAATTGGCGGAGCAACGTCGTCAAGTGGAAGGCGACCAAGAATCCATGATGGGGCAAATGCGGGACATGGAAATGGCACTGGCCAAGGACCGCGCCGAACTGGCCCGCCAACGGGCGGAGCTGCAGCGTTTGCAGGATGAAGTGAAACATGAAGTGGAAAACGCCGCCCGCGACGGCGGCCTGCGCGAACGACTGGTCGCCATTCAACGCCGCAGCAATGCTTTCGGTCCGCGTCCGGGCATCAATCAAAACACGCCGCTGCCAGACTCTCTGCCCAAGCCGCCAACCGCGAGCGACAAAATCACCAAGAGCGGTTTGTTTCGGCGAATCTTTGGGCAGTAGACTTTGCACGCCCGACCCGCCATAAAAATGCGATTTCATCGGCGAAATCCCAGATTTCTGATCCGTATTTCACCGTGTTGATTCGCTTGCCAATACACCTCACTCTCGACATCCAGGCAGGTTAGCCAGCCATCGCCGTAAACCCATGTGTCGATGCAGACGGCGTGATCGAGCACTAAGGGCCGGCCCGAGCGCTGTACACTATGCCCGCAAATCATTGTCTT
The DNA here is from genome assembly GCA_035638015.1 of Gemmataceae bacterium. Lineage (GTDB taxonomy): Bacteria > Planctomycetota > Planctomycetia > Gemmatales > Gemmataceae > DASRAT01. The sequence goes on from DASRAT010000743.1 coordinate 5,012, forward strand.
GCCGGATTCGTGGGGTCGCCATGCGCCTTCTTCAATCTGCTCCCAATAGAGCATGTAATCGGGCTGTTCGGCAAGCGGACAATCCGGATAGGCATTCGCGTGAACAAAGAAATGGGTTGTGGTCTCGTGGTAGGCCACACACATTTCTCGGAGAAACTGCCAGTGTTCTGGAGGGATGTTTTTTACAAACGATTTCCAATCCGCAGTGGCATTGTATGATTGAAGGGTTTGTGTGCCGCCGCATTTGAGCCACTCGGAAAAGTGCTCTTCGTCCTTTCGAGCGGCAATCATCATAAGGTCATGGTTGCCCTTCAGTGGGATCAATCGGCAACGTGTTCGGAGTTCTGCCAGACGATCCAAAACACCTTTGGAGTCGGGGCCGCGGTCAACGTAATCTCCCAGCGTGATCACTACATCGACGGGTTGTGGATCAACCTGTTCCAATAGCGCATCGAAGGCTCGCAGACAGCCGTGAATGTCGCCGATGGCTAAAATGCGCATATCACACAAGTCCCGGAAAAATCGTTGTGGCACGCTTGTTGCGGATTTTTACAACCACTTCACTTTGATTGTCTTGTTGCATTCGGGGCAACGAAAGCGGGCGGACGAAACCGCTTTGAATCGCAAGCTCGTGTCTTTTCCCAAGGCTGTCGGGTGGCAGGTAATCAGCAGTCCGTCGAAAGTGACGTCCTCCAGCAATCCGCATTTGGAACACACGAAGAGGTCACGGTCATTCGTAAAAACGCCGAGAGCTTTGGCCTTTTCCCTGAGCAAGGCCATACGTGAGGCCAGGCGGCGCACATCGGTCGGGAGGTGGTCCATTATTGTTTTCCGATGGGATTTGAGAATCACTTATCCAAATGTGCCCTCTTACCTTTCGCGCGTCAACCGCGGGCCAACGCCGCGCCGCTTATCACTCACTTCACTTTTTCCGATCGGATCCCTGCGCCGGTGCCCACTTCGATGCGCCCCGAGGAGTCCGCGGCAGCGCGGGCCATGGACGCCGTGTTGAACGGCATGGCAATCTCGCCGGTGTGTGAGACCACGATCACGCCGCCAATGCCGGGAGACAGCGTTTTCATGACGACTTCGTCCGCTGCTTTTTGAGCGCTCAGGCCCTTGTATTCCATCAAGGCGGAGATGGTGTGGGCGACATTGTGGCGAATGAAATACTCACCGGTGCCTGTGCCGGAAACCGCACAGGTCTTGTTGTTGGCGTAGGTGCCGGCGCCGCAGATGGGCGCATCGCCGACGCGGCCGGGCATCACAACGCCGATGCCGCCCGTGGACGTTGCCGCACACAGGTTGCCTTTTTGATCCAGGCAGACGCAGCCAACGGTGCCGCCGCCTTCTACTGGTTGGTAATCATCTTCTTCCGTCTTGGCTTTTTTGTTGGCATTGAAATAACTGAGCGGCACGATTTCCTGGCCTGATTTGGCGGCGAATTCCTCGGCGCCGGGGCCGATGATCATGACATGCTTGGTTTTGTCCATCACGGCGCGGGCCGTGGAAATGGGATTCTTGATGGTTTTTACACCGGCGATGGAACCGAACTTCAAATTGCTGCCGTCCATGATGGCGGCGTCGAGGGAATGCTTGCCCTCGCCGGTGGACGTGGCGCCCTTGCCGCAATTGAATTTGCCGCTGTCCTCCATGGCCCTGACGATCTTTTCGCAAGTGTCCATGGCCGTGGCGCCCTTGGCGAGCATTTCACGGCCGGTGGTCAAATAGGACATCATCAGCTCCTCGCGGGCACTCATCTTGCCGGTGGGCGCCTTGGCTGCGCCTGCCTTGGGAACGCCGCCGCCGGCGCCGCCGTGAATGACGATGGCCCAGGTCAGTTTCTTTTCGGGCTGAGGGACGTCAGCCTGGGTGGGATTCACGAGGAAAGTGGCTGAGACCAATGCGGCGGCGGATACGACCGAGGCAAGCAGCGAGCGGCTCATAGCAGACCCGTCCTTCTAAAGGCGTGCAACGTGGGCAGTGGAGGAATCGGCGATATTATATGGCGCGGACGTGGAGGAGTTAGGCACCCGCGGCGAGGGGATTGACAATTGCCGGATGCGAAGAACTGGGTGAAACGCGAGCCAGCTCACTCTCGCAAATTCCACGGCAGCCAATACTCATTGCGAATGGTGTCAACGCGCGGGTCGATTTCGACCTGGCTCATGCCGCGCACACTGCCGTCCAGGAAGAGCACGTTGAGTACGCCGCCATGGCGCGAGGAAGCGGCGGGCGGCCATGCCTCACCGGCTCCTACAACTGCCCAGTCATATTCCATCGCCAACACTTTTTGAGCATCGTTGGCCAAGTCGAATTTTTGGGCATTGGGGTTCACCCCGTAGCTGGCGGGGACATCACCTCCCGTTAGCCAAAAATGCACCGATACTGCGAGGTCATTGGAAATCACTTGATGGTATTCATGCCAAGCCGAGTCGCCTGAGGTGTCGAGAATTGTCCATTCCATTTTGGCCAAATCCTCGAGGCTGTTGACTGGCGCCGTTGACCATTCGCCACGTGAGGTTTCGCCCGCCTTGTTTAGGCAAGCAAAGACTTCCTCGTTATTCTCCAGGTACGGCCGGAGCTGTTCCATCCAGCCGGAATCGCCGTGAAAGGCGGAGGTTTTTCCGTTGCGAGCATCCACAAACAGGTGGTATGCCGTGCCGATTTGGCGAAGATTGCTGGCGCATTGTATGCGGTTGGCGGCCTGGCGTGCCACTTGAATCGCCGGCAAGATCAGGCCAATCAAGACGCCGATGATGGCGATGACGACAAGTAGCTCGATGAGTGTGAAGCCTTGCCTTGACGACGTGCGGCGCATGGCGGGATCTCCTCGTGGAGGCAAATTACTGACGCTGTTGCCCCAAGATCAGAGAGTATACCAGCCCGAGGTTAAAGCACCATTAGAGGAAAGGCTCATGGCGTCTTGAGTTGCTTCAATACGGCATCCAAATTCTGAAAATACTGGCGCGGCTCGTACTGCCCGGCGCGCTCCATAGACAACGGCAAAGACGTTTCAATCTTGGTCTGCCCCGGCGGCAACGTCAGACGCAAGTAATCATCCAGATCTTTCCACGCAGTTTGCGTCTTCATCGTGTCGGCCAGCTTTTTGCGGGTTGCCATGTCATGTCTCGATGCTGTATCCAGGTAAAGCGTTTGCAAGGCCCAGGTTTGTTGCCGTGCCGAGTCGTAGTCCAGGAATTTGGACCTCGATTTCAGCAGGTGGCCGAGCAAGTTGCCCGAAGCGTCGGCGCTGTAGCCGCCTTTTTTCTCGCCCAGTGCTATGCGGTCCTGGATGCGCTTGACCTGAGTGTCGATCCAGCCGATCAACTTGTCGGATTCTTGTTTGACCGCCGCCGGCTGGCCGAACGGCTGGGAATCCACGGCTTCTTGCAGAGCGGCATAACGCGCCTGGAAATCGGCAATCAACTTTTGCGCCTCGTCGGCATTGGCAGCGGCGTGAAACAAGCCCAATTCCACCAATGCCGTCGTTCCTTCCTTGAGGGGCGGCCGGCCTGGTTTGCCGAAGTAGCCGCGTTCCTGGCGCCAGCTTTTGGATTTCAGGTCGTGATGGCAAGCGTAGCAACTAAAGTCGGCGAATTCCGGCCAGTTCTTGCTCTGGGTGTGCGACGACAGCATTTGCAGGTATTCGCGGAAACCCACCAGGCCGCCCAGCGCCAAAAGATGGGTTTCTTCCAACTCAACTTCTGTCGGTCGGAATTTCAACTGGTCGCGGACTTTTTTGTCCTTTTCGCCCAGGTATTGCCAGTGCCGCGGCATCTGATTGCTGAACGTGGCCACCTCGAAACTGGGCAACGGTGGATGGCCGGCGGCATACATTTCATGCGTCACGACCTTGCCTTGCTCGACATTGCCGATGTGGCACGACGCACAGAGCTGGGTGCGTTTGACGGGGTCCCACATGTCGCTCATGCCATATTCATCGTGCTTGTAGGTGCGTGCCAACTTGCGCCAGGCTTCGCGGAATTGTTGGTTCTGCGAGCCGTGCATGTCGAGCCAACCGAGCTTGGGCGTTTTGTCCTTGCCCGGCAGCACCACTACATCCGGACCATGGCAGGCGACGCAACTGACGCCTTCCTCATGGCTGAAATTGCCGGCCTTCGAGACCAGCTCGGGTTTCTCGTCCACCCAGACGCTGTGGCAGACGAGGCACTCCTTTTTCTTTTTGACATCCCAGCCGAGGATTTTGCCCATGCGCTGGGCGCGCTCGTCACCCAGGACCTTGAATGCCAGGGCGTGCTTGTCCTCGGGTTGCCAGATTGCCACTTCCGTGCCGCGGCAGATGAATGTGTCTGGGTCCTCAAAGCCACGCAGATGACAACTACGGCAACTGCCGACGCCGTAATAGACGCGGGTTTCGGCGTTTTTGTCCGCTTTTTGCTGAGTCAAATCGACGACATCGGCATTGGGTTCTTTGAACCAACCAGCTGCGACCGTGGCGGCGAACGCCGCCAGGAAAAATGCGGAAGCGGCCATCAAGCCGATGTTCAATTTGGAATCTGCGTATCGTTGGGAAAGCACAGCATGCCTCCACGGAAATCACGAACCCAGGCGTTTTTTCAATAACCCAAACGGCTCCAATAACAAGTCCGGCGTATAGCGCCCCTGCGGACTGTCGCCACCGGACGTCGATTGCAGCAGCGTGCGAATCTTCCGCAGCGCGTCATTGACTTCCGGCGGCGCGGCATGGGCGCCCTTTGAATCCCGCCACGCTTGATGAATTGCTACTACCGCCAGGTACGTCTTGGTCGCCTCGTCCCACGATCCGGCCTTTTCTTTCGAGCCACGGTCGGCAATGTGTTGCAGAATCGCCGCCAAATCCTTGGAACTGTAATGCGAGTCGCTCATGGATGTTGCCCATTCGTCCAGTTTCTTGATGGCCCTGGCAGTTTGCTCCTGGACAGACTTACGATCCGGCGACGGCTGCTTTTCCATGATCTCTTTGAGCCTGGCAATTTCCTCGGGCAA
>DASRAT010000744.1:0-4903 GCA_035638015.1 Gemmataceae bacterium
GAAAAGTTTGCAAGGCCCGGTGTTGGCGGAATACGGCATCGAGATCGTGGACATTCGCCTCAAGCGATTCAACCATCCTGTCAATGTGCGCGACACCATCTTTAGCCGCATCCGCAGCGAGCGCGAGCTCAAGGCCGCCAAGTACATCAACGACGGCAAGAAGCAGGCCGAGGAGATTCGCACCGAAGCCAACGCCAAGGTATTGGAAATGACGCAAACCGCGGAGAAGGTCGAACGCGAAACCAAACTCGCGGCGGAAGCGGAAGCGGAAATGATCCGGGTTGCCGCTTTCGCGCAAGACAAGGAGTTTTTTGCCTTTTGGCAACAGCTCGAGCAGATGAAGTCGATCCTGGGCAATTCCAAGACCACGCTGCTGTTGTCCACGCATCGGAGCGTCTTCGATTTCCTGTTCAATGTGCCGGGCGAACCGCGGGTTGATGGCGTCAACCCGCCGTCCAAGAAAGGGAAATAATCATGCGTTATCTCCTTTTGGCACTGTTGCCTGTCGGTTTGATATTAACGGCCTGGACCGCGGTCGCGCAGGTCGAATCGGGCCAGCGCGGCGTGGTGCTGCGTTTTGGCCGCGTGGTGGACACGGTTGGCCCCGGCCTTTACATTGGCTGGCCCTGGGGCATCGACCGTGTCCAGCGTGTCAAGATCGATCATGTGCGTGTTGTCAGAATCGGATTTACCGAGAGCGATGCCGATGAATTTGGAATCGCCGTGCCGGCGGGCCAACTCTTGACCGGCGATCACAACTTGGTCAATGTCCGCGTCGATGTGAATTTCACCGTCAACGAAAACGAGGTGGAGCAATTCGTCCTTTATGAAAACCAGGTGGACGATCTTGTCGCCCGCGCTGCCGAGACGGCGCTGGCCGAATGGGTGGCAGGCCGTGGCGTGGACGACGTTTTGTTGCATGGCAAGCAAGTGTTGCCAATGTGGCTCAAGGCTGAGACGCAGCGTCGCATCGCGCCTTATGGCCTGGGAGTTCGCATTGATCTGGTGAGTGTCGCCGACGTGTCGGCGCCGCGTCAGGTCAAGGACGCCTTCGATGCCGTCAACCGCGCGGAGAACGAAATGCTGACGGAAAAGAACGCCGCCAGACAATTTGCCGACCGACGGCAGCGCGAAGGCGAGAATTACAAGAACGATCTGGAAAAGCGAGCGCCCGTTTACGCCGCGGGCGTCAAGAAAATCGCCCAGGCCGAGGCTGACGCCTATGTCAAACGTCTGGCGATGCTGAAAACGATTCGGGCGGAGAACCCGAATTATTTGGCCACGGTGTGGTGGGATGAAATGACGCGCGTCTATGCCGCGATGCGAGCGGCGGGGCGGCTTGATTTGCTCGACAATCGGCTTGGGCAAGGCGGGTTGGACATCATTCAGAGCCCGCTGCCGCCGGCAAAGAAGTAGCCAAATCTACAACTTCGCCATTCATCCACTCATCTGTGCCGCGTGGGCTAGGACCCGAATAATGCGCTTGCCTTCCCGCGCCACTAACGCAACAATACAAGTCATAGTTCGCCATTTCTCCCTTATCTAGCGGGGGTGCTGTATGAAGCGTTCTTATCCCGCCCTGGCTTTCGCCGCCGTCTTGCTGATCTTTGGACCTGTCGCCTGGCGCGTCCTGTCCTGGGAGCGGTCTCGGCCGCTTGCCGTGGACAGCAATCTTGCCAAGGCCGGCGAGGTCCTGTTCATGCACGAATGGCAGGTCAACGATCCACTTTGCCCCAACGGAGACGGTCTGGGGCCGGTCTTCAACGCCAAATCTTGTGTTGCTTGCCATCATCAAGGCGGCCCCGGCGGAGGCGGCGGTTTGGACAACAATGTCACCACCTTCCACGTGGTCAAGGACGACGGCGCGACGCCGGAGCGCGAAGGCATTATTCACAGCTTCGCGATTGACGACGAGCATCTGGAAACGTTGAAGCACGTTCATCCGGCTTTGCCGGCGGTCTCGAGGCCGCCGCTTAGCGACATTCTTGGTGTTGCAGGTCGCGGACGGGGCGACGTTTTGGTTGTCGAAGGAAGATTGGCGGCGTTGCTGCCCAATAATGTCCGCCTGTCGCAGCGCAATACCCCGGCTCTCTTCGGCATTGGGCTGCTCGACCTCATTCCCGATCAGGCCATCATCGCCAATGAACGGCAGCAGCGGCTGCGTTTTGGCATGGCGTCCGGCGGCACGGACAAGTTGCCAATCGGCCGCGTCCATCGCCTGGCGGACGGCCGCATTGGTCGTTTCGGCTGGAAGGCTCAGACTGCAAACCTGGCGGATTTCGTCCAGGCGGCGTGCGCCAGCGAATTGGGCCTGGGAAACCCCGCGCAGACCCAACCGACGTCTCTCGCACAGCTAAACTACAAGCCGCGCGGTTTGGATCTCACGCAAATGCAATGCGATGAGATCACGGCGTTCGTGGCCGGTTTGCCGCGGCCGAAGGAACAAGCGTCACCTGAGACGGCAGCGCGGGCCCACGCCGGCAAGGCCGTGTTCAACAAAGTTGGCTGTGCCGATTGCCATACGCCCAACCTTGGGCAGGTGCAGGGCGTCTATAGTGACCTGTTGTTGCACCGCATGGGTCAGGATTTGCAAGGGAACTCCAACTCTTACGGCGCCCAGCCGACCCCCACGACGCCAAGAACCAGTTCGGATCCTACGGGGCCGTTGGCCGATGAATGGCGGACACCGCCTCTTTGGGGTGTCGCCAACTCGGCGCCCTACATGCACGACGGCCGGGCACCCACGTTGGAAGACGCCATTACCATGCACGGCGGCCAGGCCACCGGCTCGGCGGAGCGTTTCGCACAGCTCAGCATTGCGGAGAAAGAACAGCTCATCGTATTCCTGCGTTCCTTGCAGGCGCCCTGACCCGTGAGGGTTGGCAATCGTGGCCCTTTATTTTCACTGCACGTGTGGTCAACACCTCCGGTCTGACGAAGATCAGGCCGGAGGTTTCACGCGCTGTCTGGCGTGCAGCCGGCTGGTGCGCGTTCCGTCGTTGGATCGCGCGAACCAGGCGCTGGGCATTGAAACGCTTGCCAGCGCCGTGCCGCAGCCGGTCGTTGTAGTTCCTGTCGTGCCGCCGGTTCCGGTGTTGGAGACGAAAGCGGTCGAGGTGTCGTCGTTGACCTTTGAGCCGCGGCCGCGCAGCCACGACGATTCCTTGACATTTCCTTTGAGAGATCCCATTGACCGCGTCGATTTCGAGAAAAGGGATGACCTGAGGAAAGTGCGCAAGGCATTGCAGGATAGCGAGCGGGAATGGGCCGAGCGCCGCCGGCGCCGGCGCACTTGGAATTTGGAAACGGTTTGGCCGGAATGCTTGATTTATCCATTCCGCGCCTGGCCGCTCTTGGTCGGTCTGGCGGCGGCTTGGGCAACCATGACGGCGTTCCTCATTGGCATTTGGCCGGCCCACTGGGGGCCGGCAGAGATTGTGCCGCGTGCGCCGTTAATGCTATTCGTGGTGTTGCTCCTGGGTTTCACTGTTGCCTCCCTGGAAGCGACCATTGCCGGCGGCACGGCGGGCCACGCGGGGTACGTGGTCTGGCCGGCCAATGATCTGGGGTGGACGGCTGCCGCCGGGGTCCGCGCCCTCATTTGCTTTTTGGCCGGGCCGATTATTCCTGCTTTGGTCGCTTTTTTCTTTTGGCTCCAAAGCGGCGACCTTGAGCTCGTCGACAAGCTGATCATCTGGGAGCTTTGTTTGGTGGCGGCCGGCTACTGGACGCTGGCGCTGTTGACCATGCGCCAGCGCACCAGTTTTCGCCATGCCAGCCCGCTGGCGATTGTGGAGTTTGTCAAACGACGAGGTTTTCGGCCGGTGTTGGCGGCATCGCTGGCCGCGTTCGTCATGGTGAGTATTGGCGGGCTGGCGCTCAAAGCGGTCGAGGAGTTGCATCGCAGCGGCCAGGCCTGGCTTTGGCTGGTATTCCTTTGGACCGCGCAGCTCTTCGCGCTGGTCTTTTTGTTCCGCTGGTTGGGAGTTAGTTGGTTTTATGCGCGTAAAAAAAGGCCGGACTCAGAATCTGCCGGGCCCAAAGACGTGGAAAAAGACACCCGCGGCTTGTCAGCGGGTTTTGCGTCATGACCTTAATGGCAAAACTCGCTCACCCCAACGAATCAATGTGCTGCCGCACATTTCGCTGGGAAACTTTGATGAAATCGTCCCGAAGGATGGCCGACATCTCCTCCTCGCTCAGCCGCAATCGCAGCGTCTCCAGCGCTTCCTCGGGCGATTGCCCGTATGCCAATTTCTTTTTGCCGTTCGTCAGCGTGAACAAGTAAATCTGATGTGGCACATGCGGCTTTAAGCTGGCCTCAGTTGCCTGGCGAACAGGCTCCCATTGCTTGCTGAGGACTTCATCATTGAATTTACCCTTCACCAGATCGGCATAAAACGGATAGTCGATCCCCTGCACTTTTTCCTGCCCAGCGTAACGGTGATAGTTCTCCTTCGACATCAGGCTCCTGTGCTCCGCGATCAGTTGATGGCCGAGAATCGAGCCGGGATAGGGCGAGTAATGGGCGCATTGCACGATCTTGCGGCGCATGCAGCGCGTCATGCGCATCGTTTCAAGTGCGTCCTCGCGGGTCTCGCCGGGAATGCCGAACATGACGTTGGCCCAAAAAAACGGCGGGCTTTGGCCCTGGCCTTCCAGGTCGTCGCCGATGCGATTGAGCAACTCGATGGTGAAGAGATTGTCTTCCGCCGTGCATTCCTTGTTGAGCGTTTTCAGGACGCGATTGCTGCCCGACTCAAAGCCAATGGACACCGCTTGCCAGTTGGTTTCGCGCACCAGCCGTTCAAACAACTCCGGCCACTTGCGGACCATATCGGCCCGCCCGGCCGCCCAGTAAGGCCAGGTGTGGTTGGCCTGGCGCGGGTATTTTTCCAGCCAC
>DASRAT010000745.1:0-2171 GCA_035638015.1 Gemmataceae bacterium
GCCGCCGAGCAGCCGAGCAATGGCGGCAACTGATCCCCAGCGGCCAACTGCCGCCGCCGCCGCCCAAGAAAGATGATGTCAAAAAAGGGAAATAATCCTTTGGAGTGCGGCGCGCCGCCCTCCAATTTTAGAGGTTCGCCATGTTGAAACGCACAATATCGCTGTTAGTAATTGCCTTACTGTGGCACGTCGCCGCCGGCTCCGCTGCCGCGCAATACTACTACGCGGCGCCGCGTCCCGCGGTTGCTCCCGCTGTTGTCGCGCCACCCGTCGGCGCTTACCCCTTTGGCTACGGCCCCTACGGCGGCGGCCCGTGGTCCGGCGCTGCCGACATGCTTGACGCCTACGGCAACGTCGGCATCGACATGGAGAAAGCCCGCGTCATCCGCGAGCAAGCCAACCAGGCCAAGCTCGAAACCCAAAAGAAAACCGTGGACACCGTCGCCTATGAGCGGGCCAACAAATACTGGTACACCGATTTCATGGTCGATGTGGACGCCAAGCAAATCCAGTTCGCCATGAACAAGCCGCCGATGTCGGAAGTCGTCTCCGGCCGCTCGCTCAACGTTCTGTTGCCCTGGCTCGATCAACTCATGAGCAAGGGCGCCAGCGGTCCAAACATTCCGCTCGATCCAGCAATCGTCAGCGCCATCAACATCACCAGCGGCAGCGACCAGGGCAACACCGGCGTGCTCAAGGAACTCAACACCCTGGACTGGCCGACCGCCACGATCGGACCGGACCAGCAAAAGCTGGACTCGTTGCTCAAACAGGCCACCAACGAGGCGATGAAAGGCCAGGTGCCCTCTCTCACCATGACCGCGCTGGACAAGCAGATCAACGTTGTCAACGACGATGTCCGCAAGCGCTTTCAAAAAGACGAGGTGGACACCACTGATTATTTGTTGGCCACCCGCTTTCTGGATCGCGTCAAGGAAGCGTCCAAGGCCCTACGGCAACCCAATGTCGGCAAAAGCTTGAGCGGCCAATCAGGCCCGCAGGGCAGCACGGTCGAGCAAGTGATTTACAGCATGGCCTCCAAGGGCCTGCAGTTCGCCCCCGCGACGCCGGGACACGAATCCGACTATGTGGCGCTGCACCGGGCGTTCGTCAATCTCGGCCTGGCCATCGGCACGCCGGACACCGGCTTCCGCATGCGTGTCGGCACCAACCTGGTGACTGTCGATCCCAAGAAAAGCTAACTGCAGAAACTTCTTAACGCGGCGAAGCCGCAAAGTAGGCCGGCCTTCCCAGGCCGGCCAGGTCAGTGCAGGCCGGCCTGGGAAGGCCGGCCTACAAAACACCTCCGCAACTAACGGAGATGTTGAATGCTAAGAAACTAAGAGACTGTCGCTTACGCTTCCGGCTCTGTAAGCGCTAACATCGAAGAGGAAAGTCAACCATGTGGATGTCCGCCGTCGCCGTCATTGTCATGGGCCTCAGCACCGCTCAACCCGGCAAGCTGTCGGCCGCCAATGAGCGTCTCACCTTTGGCCATCTGGGGCCAGTCCGCGATTCCAACAAATTTCTTCCCGGCGATGTCGTATTCCTCTCCTTCCAGGTGGAGAACATGACGTTCGATCCCAACGGCAAGGCGACTTATTCCGTTGGCCTGGACCTGGCCGATCCCAAAGGCGCTGGCATTTTTAAACAACAGCCGCGCACCGCCAGCACGCGCAACTATCTCGGCGGCACCAGCGTGCCCTGCGCCGCCAACTTGCAAGTGCCCCTGGAAACGCCGCCCGGCGTCTACACCTTCTGCGTCACGGTTGTGGACAACGCCAGCAAGGGCAGCGTCACCGTCGAGCGTAAGATCGAGATTTTGCCCAAGGGTTTTGGACTGGTTCATGTCGGCACCTCGGCGGACGCCAATGCCACCATCGCCTGGTCGCCGATCGGGGTGGTAGGCGATTCGATTTACCTGAACTTCTCGGCCGTGGGGTTCGCTCGGGACAAGGCCACCAAGCATCCGAACATTCAGGTTTCAATGCGTGTTTTGGACGACAAGGGCCAGCCGACAGGCTCCGCCAAGATGACCGGCGAAGCGAAAAGCGACGTTCCCGAAAGCATGGCGGTGGTGCCGATGCAATTTGGCATCACGCTGAACAGGACGGGATCATTTACACTGGAGTTGACGGCCACCGATGTGCTGACGGGGACATCCACGAAGG
>DASRAT010000746.1:0-2206 GCA_035638015.1 Gemmataceae bacterium
TGTCAATGAGCATGATGTCAAATCCATCCGGCGCCACCTTCCAGCAGGGATCAAAAAAGGGAAAGCCGCCGGGAAAACGGTTGGTGAGCAGCACGATGTAGTCCTTGCCAAGCCCGTCTACGATTTCACGGGGAAGTTTCACGCGCACGCTGGTATCGTTCTTTTGGCTGGCTGGAATTAACCAAGTGGCCGTACCTGCGGCCACAATGCGAGGCTCGCCCAATCGAGCTTTTAGCTCCGCGACTTGTTTTTGCAGATCCTTGATTTGCGCGGTCACGGTGTCCTGCTCGTCGCTGGCATTGACTTGCGGCGGCGACGCCAAGAACGCCGCACGACCTTGATATGAAAACGCGGCGATGACAACAAACGCTGTGGAGATGGCAAGTGCTGCAAGAAGACGCTTGGGATTCATGGTATTCACTTCCAAAAGGGAATAGCACGGTGCAACACCAACTTGTTTTCCGCAGCCACGGAACTCTCCGATGGCAGAAAACGAGCTGACACGAGGGATCAGGCTGGGACATGTGGCAATTTCAGCCGCCTCATCGTGCGAATGAAGCGCCTCCCTCGAGGTGAAAAAAGCGGGCGAACTTAAGGATTTGAGAGCGATAGCGCTTGCCGGACAGCACCGCGGAGATGGTGGATTCGGCGATGCCGGCGCCGGTTGCTGTGGCGGCCTGGGTGATGCTTTTTTGCTCGATCAGGGAGCGGAGCAGATCGGCGTCGCCAACCAGCCGGGCGAAAGCTTGCTGCAATGCGGCACCGGCCTCACACCTTTTTTGTGTGGCGGCTGTTGCGGAATCGGTCGCAACAAAGCGGCGAAGAGTCGCCGCACTCCAAAGCTACTCATTGCCATCAAACAACATCGGCTCCAGCTGCTTGGTGTTGCGCTCAACAGCCAACACAATCGTGCGCTCCTCGGCACCGTCCGCGGAAGCGGCTACGGCGGGAATAATCTGCCGACTATCCGGCAAACTAAACCGCATGGTGAACGTGCCATCAGGCCGCAACTTCACGGGTTCGCCCAACAGCGTCACCCGTGCATTGGGCTCGGTTGCTCCATAAACGATAAGTTCCGCATCGAGCTGGAACCAGAACTTGCGCTGCTTGGTCGGCAACATCGCTCCGGATCCAAAACTGGTGATTGATGGCGAACCAAGCGGCCGGCGCAGCCGTTCCTCGAACAGCTGTTTCAGCTCAAGGCTGCTCATGGAAGGATCGAACCCGCCTGACATGGCGTAAATGCGGTCGGCCTTCTTGTGGTCGATGTCGGCCCAGTTTTCGTCGATGGTGTCGCTGACGCCGGCGCGTGGTGTGCTAACCACGTTGGAGCGGGCCAGCACATAGAAATGGCCCTTGCGAGACAGATAACCGATGTCAATGCGATACGACCGCGGCGGATTGCTGACATCGATGTACCAATTGCTGCAGCCGCCGTGAATCTCGATGTCGCGGATGATGGCTTCCGCAGTGGAAGTGGTATCGTGGGTGGTCACGTCGAGTAATCGTAGGATCGGCTTGGCGCCGTGCCATTCTTGTCCCAATGCCGCCTCGGCTCGGGACACAGCCTGGCGGGTCAGTTCCCAATAGGCATGCAGCCAATAGGGGTCGCGGACCATGACGACGATACGGTCTTTGCCGTAGCCCGTCGGTAAATCCTTGGGAACCCGCGCCGACAAATCTTTGGTGGGAACTCCCACGTCGAATTTGCTGCGCTCAACCGTCTCCTCGGCACTGGTGCCGTTGGAGGTGTTGCGAGCGGCCGCCAGTTGGGGACGTACCCGGTGTTTGGGTTTCAACTTGGCTTTGCCATTGCGGTGGACTTGCAAAGTGCCATTGCGGGACCGCGAAGCCTTGGCGCTCACCTGTTTCAACAAGGCCAGCACCAAATCTTCCTTGGTCATTCTTTGGCTGCCGGCAACGCCTCGTTTGCGAGCCATGTCGGCCAGCTGTTTCTTGGAACATTCCTGTAGCTTCTTGGATGTCATGCAGCGCAACTCCGTCGGCCCTTGGCGCCCTGGGCCAGGTGGGGGTGGGTTCAGCGTCCTTACAAGCTGCTAACAGCTCCAGGACTTCCTAATCCGTGGAGGAGCGGGTGCGGAAAAGCACCCCAGGTACAGCGGCGGATCGCGGCGGCGGAAGAGGCTCGCCGTGGGCAATTGATGGACCTGCAATTCTTGTCGTCGCAACCTATTGCGCAGTAACG
>DASRAT010000747.1:0-3396 GCA_035638015.1 Gemmataceae bacterium
CTGACATCAAAGTTCGCGGTAATGGCCACGCGTTGCCCACCGGCCACGAACAAAAAGGCGGAGTTGCGGACCACGTCGGCGCCGACGACCAGTTCCATGCCCGGATCGGGATGAATGCCCGTTTCCCGGGCAAAGATCAGCCAGCAGTCCAGACCGGTTTCCTTCAATAATTCTTGTGCCTGATTGGCTTTTTCGTGCAGCAGCAAGGCTATTACCTCATGGAGTTGGTGTTTGTCTTGTTAGCGCCGGTCGGCGCGGCTACATTAGAAGAGTGGCGTTTCATCGTCGAGGGAGACCGTCCCATGAGCCGCAAGACAGCCAAGACCGAAGTCGTCGCCTTCAAGGTGGAAGCAGACTTGGCCGAGTTTCTCAACAAACTCCCCAACAAAAGCGCCTTTATCCGCAAAGCCATTGCCGCTCAAATGAAGATGGCCTGCCCCCTGTGCAACGGCTCGGGCGTCATCAGCCGCGGCCTGCACGATCACTTCATGCCGCTAATCGAGCAATTCAAATCGCGCAATTGCGACAGCTGCGGCACCGTGATGCCGTTGCCAAACGACCCTGGCGAATTGACCACGGAGCACCAATCGCGGCTGGAGCAATTCTTCCACGGTGGTCCACTCTATTGCGACGACTGTTTCGACAAGGCTCCGACCTGCGACAGCTGCGACTGGCATATCGCCCCAGACCAAACGGCGGAACACCATAAGCAGGTACATCAGGAATAAGCCTGGCGTACATACTTTGCCAAAGATTTGTAGGACGGCTCTCCTGAGCCGTCCGGGACGGCTCAGGAGAGCCGTCCTACACTACAATACTTGGCCCCCTTGAACGTTTCAGGATTACTCCCCCACCGGCACCGTCATCGTGCGGCGATAATCGGTCCACTCCCAGCCATATTGCGTGTTGGACGGATCAGGATTATTGCGCCGTTCATCGCGGAAACTCGTCAGCTTATCGACCTTGATGGCGGCGCGCTGTGCCTTGACGTTGATGTTAAACACCTGAGCCGCGTTGAGGCCCAGGATTTGGTCCTTGATAGCGGCGGTCAGTTGCGGATATTTGAACTTGTTCATCAACTCATCGGTCATCGTCATCCGCCGCAGGCGGTCGATCTGGCTTTGCGGGCTGCCGCTCCAGATGCAATCTGTCCCCCAGAGAATGTGATCGGCGCCGCCGGTTTGGAGCATTTGCCCCAGCATGTGCAGACACTTCACCGGGTCGGACATCGACAATTGCTGAAAAGTGTTGCCCAGCTCGAAGTAGACATTGCGCATCTTCGGATTGCGTTTGAGAATGCGAAAGATGTCGCTGATCCACGGGATTTCCTGGGGATCCTTGACATTGGGATCGATCACCGGTTTGCCGCTGCCGCGACCCTGATTGCCGGGACCGCGGAAGCCGGAGTGGTAAATGATGAAGTTGAGGTTGGGAAAATCCTTGGCGGCTTTCTCCACATCGTGCGGCGTGCAGGCCCGTTCATTGAGGCTGCCCAGCGGCAGTCCCTTGTGAACGCAGACATTGCGAATGCCGAGTTTCAGTGTCCGTTCCCAGAACGGATAAGCGACCTTTTCCTCGTCGAGAAACCAGGGCTGTGACCCAATTTCGGCGCCGGTGTAACACTTCCACGCTTCAATGCGCAGCTTCTTGACCTGGCGTTCCATCTCTTCCAACTCGGGCTTGCCCAAATTGGGACGGAGCAAACCATGTGATAGCATGCGCTGCGATTTGGCCAGCCCGTTAACGTAATCGCGCGTGGCGGCCATCTGATCGGGCGGCAGCATGTTGGTTTTCCAGTCGCGCGTCGGCAAACCGCTGATGCAGGCCATGACGGTGTCGCTGTCGCCGAACATCTCCTTGACGAAATGGGCGCGATTGAGCACTTCCATCGTCAGGCCCTTGGCCCCCGGCCGAAACTGCCGCAAAAAGGCGTCGGCCGACTTGTCCGCCTGGACACGGGAAACGTTGACGTGATGCGTCTGCACGTCGAAGATGAACTGGTTTTTGGGCCACTTTTCGGCGAACGCTTGCTGATCCTGAATCTCGGCGGCGTCCACATCGTAGACGTTGCCGAAGGTCTGATTGAGGGCGGTCAACGCCGCCGCCATGCCGCTACCGGTGCGCAAAAAAGCGCGACGGCTCAGCCCCTGTTTCTTGGCGGCTTTGTCGCTGATGGCGAGCACACGGGCCTCGTATTCCTTTTGCTTGGCCGACTGCGGCGGAGGCAAGAACTCCTCATTGGAA
Source organism: Gemmataceae bacterium (assembly GCA_035638015.1). Lineage (GTDB taxonomy): Bacteria > Planctomycetota > Planctomycetia > Gemmatales > Gemmataceae > DASRAT01. The sequence goes on from DASRAT010000747.1 coordinate 2,245, forward strand.
CAGATCCGGCTGGGGATCGGCAGCGTTTCACGTTTTTGGTCGAGATCGGCTTGTTGGACCCACATGGTGGTGCTCCTGGGGGTGGACGTGGAAGGGGATAGGCGGATGATACACGCGGGGGTGGGGGGAATGCAAACAAGATTATTGTGTCGTGATCCGAGAGCGCGTAGGATGCAGGCACGGCGAAGCCACAAGTTGTCCGCTCACGCTTAATCCGCCATGCGGGCTTGGCTGGTAAGGAGCAAATTTGATGCGCTGTTTAATGCATATTCTTGTGACTGGCGCTGTGCTGCTGACGGTTTCCAAGCTCGAAGGAGTGAAATCAACCCCAACCGCATCTGAGACGCTGCACATTTTCCATGACGCTGACCAGAAGGCCCGGCCACCTAAAACCGATGATTTTGGCGACCTGCTGCCTGAGGGGGCCGTTGCCCGAATTGGTACAACGCGATTCCGGCATGGGCATGACATCAGGTCACTGGCAATCTCCAAGGATGGCACCATAATCGCTTCAGGAGGCCAGGATCGCGATACATCGGCCCGCGTTTGGGACGCCAAAACAGGTAAGCAATTGCTGGCCGTAGACAACCAAGGCGGTTTCGTAGCGCTATCCCCCGATGGACAAACGTTGGTCGTTAGCGGGAAGTCCATGATCCCGTCGGACGCTCCCCTCCGGGTTTGGAATGTTAAGTCCGGCAAGGAACTTCCATCAATCATAATTAAAGGCAACGTTGGCAAACCCGTCCACGGCACGAGGGCCGTGGCATTTTCACCCAAGGGAGACATGCTCGCCGTGGTAACTTGGTTTCAGGATGTGGGGGACGCCCCTCTCCCTGTTAGCACCATTCGGCTGCTGAACGTTGGAACCGGGCAGGAAATAGGCGATTTGTCGGCCGCGGAAAGGGTGGCTGCTTTCGCGTTTTCACCGGACGGCCGGACATTGGCCGTGATCGGAGGGAATGAACATTACCTGCAACTTTGGGAAACAGGCACGGGAAAACTGCGGGCCAAATTGACCAAAGTGTTCGGTGAGCACTGCGTCTTCGACCCTGCCGGCAAGACCGTAGCCGTGGGCAACTCCGAAGCAATAGTTTTGGTCGACTTGGAAACGCAAAAAGAAGGCCGGGCGCTTACTGGGTTTTCAACGAAAAA
>DASRAT010000748.1:0-3911 GCA_035638015.1 Gemmataceae bacterium
CATTCCCTGGCGGCGCGACCATGTCGAGATGTTCGATTTCCATTGCGATGTGCCCGAAGGAACCGACGCTATCGACGTTGCACTCGGCATCACGCTGGCGACGTCAACGTCGGGATTCAGCTCCGGCGCCTCCGCTTCCGCGAATCTCACGGTTCTCAACTGGAATCAACTGGTTGTTTACCCCAAGGGACCGGCCATATCCGCTATCACGTGCAAACCCAGCGTCCGCCTGCCGGCTGGCTGGAAGGTGGCCAGCGCTCTCACCGTGGCCAAGCATCAAGACAACGTCGCCCAGTTCGCTCCGGTGCCGCTTGATACCCTGGTCGATTCACCGGTGCTTTGCGGCGTTCATTTGCGTGATGTGCCGCTCGTCACCGTCGATGGCCGGGCTCACTCCATCGCGATCGTGTGCGAAACTGCCGCCGGCCTGGAGATAAGCCCCGCGGTGAAAGGCAACCTGGATCAGCTCGTCATCGAGTCCGGGAAGTTGTTCGGCGCCCGCCATTACAAGCAATACAAGTTCTTGTTGACGCTCAGCGATCAAGTTGCCCACTTCGGCCTGGAGCACCATGAATGCAGCGACGACCGCACCAGCGAGAATGCACTGATCGACGACAACATCAAAAAGGGCCTGGGGGCGACGCTGCTGCCGCACGAGTATGTACATTCCTGGAATGGCAAGTATCGCCGGCCCGCGGACATGATCACACCGACGTTTCAGGAGCCGCAGCGCACCAAGCTTCTTTGGGTTTACGAAGGTCTGACACAGTACCTGGGAACGGTGCTGGCCGCCCGCTCCGGCCTGTGGACCCCGGAGCAGTTCCGCGACAACCTGGCAACTGTCGCCCTCTGGGCTCAAAACCAGAAAGGCCGGGAATGGCGCCCCCTGGAAGACACGACGGTGGCGGCACAGCTTCTTTACTACACGCGGCCCGATTGGGGCGCCTATCGGCGATCCGTGGACTTTTACGATGAAGGCATATTGCTGTGGCTCGAGGTGGACACGCTCATCCGCGAAAAGACCAAGGGCAAGCGCTCACTCGACGATTTCTGCCAGCGCTTTCATGGTGGCAAACACGGCCCGGCCACGGTCAAGGGCTTCGATTTTGACGAAGTGGTCGCCGACCTCAACGCAGTCGTCGCCTATGACTGGAAGACTTACTGGGTCACTCGCCTCACTGCCACGGACAAAAATGCCCCCCTCAAGGGCATTGAACGCGGCGGCTGGAAGCTGGCCTTCGCGGCCAAGCCGTCTGCTCTGCAATCGGTCCGCGAAGAAGATGACAAGGAAATCGACTTGACCGCCTCGCTCGGCATGAACCTCAGCAATGAAGGCAAGGTGATCGACGTCATTCCGGGCTTGCCCGCGCACAAAGCGGGCGTAGGCCCTGGCATGAAAGTCATCGCTGTGAATAGCCGCCGTTTCTCGGAAAAGGGCCTGCGCGCGGCAGTGGCAGCAACAAAGATTGCCAAGGACCATTTGGAATTGCTCGTGGAGAACGGGGAGTTCTTTCGGGTGTTGCCAATCGATTACCACAGCGGAGCTCGCTTTGCGGTACTGGAGCGCACGGCCGGCACGGAAGATGTACTGTCGGCGATTTGCCAAGCGCGAAAGTGAGTTCATTCAACCCGGCACAATGCCACAATCCGCTACTTGCAGCGGTACGATCTGAGGGAGTAATGCGATGTCTGAGTCCGAGTGGTTCGCCTGCAACGACCCTGACCTCCTACTGGAAGCCTTGGAAGGAAAAGTGAGTCGTCAGCATCTAGTGGATTTCGTTCGGAGGTGCTGGGAGCGTATCGAAGACCTGTTACCGCCGGACCATGGCGATTGCACGGTCGTCGATCAGTTCGCTGCATGCGCATTTCAGCAGAGCGATCACGATGCGCTTCTCTATGCATCAGAGGCAGCCCTGAAGGCTGCGCGGTGGGCGCGTGATGTTGGCAATGAGCGAAGAGTGCAGGCTTCCTTGTTGCGTCAGGTAGTCGGTCGGCCTGCGCCATGAGCCGAACGGCTGAATAAGAACGGCGAACACAAAACGGATGCCAAACCACAGGCGAATCTGCCAGCGGAACGGCCCCCGTGGTAACCCAGGCCGTCGCCAACCCGTTGCAATGCGAAGCGGCGATGCCGCCCCAGCGCAACCCCAGCGTGTTATCGGCATTGTCATCTTCTTGAGGAGCCGGTTGGTCACTTTGCTGGCAAAAGCTTCGAAGCAACTTTTTGACGCAAGGTCTGACAATCGCCGACGGACACCTCGCCTCGGACCCACGCCCTTGTCGTCTGCACCGCGCGACGCGGCCGATCGTCTGGACTGCACTCCTCGAAGAGCGGCAGCAAACGCTCCGCACAGTCGGCTGCCTAACCCGCCAGAAGGCGGTGGTTGGCAGCATCGAGCTGCTCCGCGCGCGGCACCATCAACGTCTGCCCAGGGTCCAAAGTAGACCACCTTGCCGCGGATTTTCTTTGCCCAGCGCCCAGTGGCATGCGCGAACAGTGGGAATTCCGGGTAGGGCTTGCCTGGCTTGGGAGGCGCGGTAGGATTAGAGTCAGACATGGTGACGGCTCCTTTGCACGGGTGTTATCGTGTTGTCGGCCAGCCGTTGGTAGCGGTTGGCCACTTTTCTAACCCACCGGGTGTCAAGAAAGACAATCCACAAAAAGGTTTTTGACACAAGTACGGAAATGAAAAAGACTTGGCGGGGTAGCTCAGTGGTTAGAGCAGCGGCTTCATAAGCCGCGGGTCGCCGGTTCGAACCCGGCCCCCGCTACTTGTTACATCCAATCTTAGCATGTCGCATTCGCTCTCAAATCCAGCAAATTTCGGGCTTTTGTGACGGTGACAGCCAACTGTCACCAAAGTGGCGGTTGTCTCAACCACTCTCGCGGAACCGAATGAAATCTCACCGTTTTGGTCAAAGCACGGTCCGGCGATGCCTGGGATGTAATCGAAAAGTCCCAAAAAGCACTGGCGGCATTCGAAAAGAAGTACGCCCTGCTGGAGTCCGGAGACGCCTTCAACAACCGGCTCTTCCGCATCGCGTGGCGCGACGTGAAGATCCGGTTAAGACTCGGGCTAAAAATCAAAGCACCGATCCTTCCTTCCGAACCAATTGATAGCGGTGCTTCTTCCATCCCGACTACGGAGCAAGCAACCATGCGTCTATCAATTCCTCAAGACTGGCATGTGCCCAGCACGTTTCTCAAACGGCTTGGTGACAGCGTCGGCCGCCAAAGGGCCATGCTGGCGGAAGGACATCTGCTCTTGATTCTGCATGAGCCCCCTGTTGCCGGTGTGGCCGAACGAACAGGACGATTGTTCTGGCGCGATCCGGGAGGAAGCTGGCGCTCCAAGCCGTTTGGCGATAACCCGCAAGCCCTCATGCGACACGTCAGCGAGTTCGGGGATCGCGTCGAACAGCTCGAAGAAGAATGGCAGTCTGCCGCCAACGCCGCAGATTACTATCGTCTCGTGCAAACCGTCGCGCCGTTGCACCGAACCGTCCGCCACCAGCATGCGGTCTTGCAAGAAGCCCGCGAGCTAATCCCGGACGATCGCGATCTCATCAATGTGCGCGACCAGGTCGGTGAGATCGAGCGGGCACTGGAACTCTTGCACGGCGACGCCAAGAACGGCCTCGACTACACCGTCGCTCATCAAGCAGAAAAGCAGTCGCAGCGAAGCTACGAGATGGCCGCGGCCGCGCATCGCTTGAATCTCTTGGCCGCGACGTTCTTTCCGCTGGCAACCCTAAGCGCCGTGTATGCAGCCGTCTTCGGTATGATGCTGGCGCACGAGCGGGAGCACGGCCTGCACGGCATTCATACTCCTCAGTTGTTCTGGTGCTTGATGGGCGTCGGGCTATTGGGCGGCTTGCTGCTGGGATGGTACATCGCCCGTAAGGGGGCG
>DASRAT010000749.1:0-2046 GCA_035638015.1 Gemmataceae bacterium
CAGATAATAGCCGATCACTGCATAGACATCCGCTAGCGGAACGGAAGGATACTGCTGCGCAATCTCCTCGGCTGTTGCGCCTTCCGTAAATGCGCCGACGATCGTGTCTAGTGTTACACGAGTTTCACTCACTCGTAAGACACCATCGGAATCCAATAACAGCGGAATGGTTTCAATTGGCGGCGACGTTGTCATGACCTTTTGCCTGTGTTAATCGCGTTCGTTGCCTCACAAGAAGAGTTCATTATTACCACCCCAGCGGTTTCTGCCAAGCCTCTTTCATATCCTTCGCCGTCGCCCACAAGATCCATTCGCCGTTCGCGCCCGCCACGCGCAGCCGAGGCTCCTTGGTAGTCTGCCCTAGCCGCTGAATCCATTTCGCTTCCGCCCAGCATGCTTCGAACGCCGGGGCTTTCGTCTGTTCCACTTCAACAACAAACCGCACCTGCGATTCCGAAAACAGTGCCACCGCGTCATCATCCTTGCCACCGAGATTGGTAACATCCGCCCCAATCTCGCCCGCGAACACCATCTCAGCAAGCGCCACGGCCAAACCGCCTTCGCTCAAATCGTGGCAGGAACGCACCAAGCCCTTTTGAATCGCTTGAAACAAAGCGTCAAAGATCGCCCGGCCGCGTTGGATGTCCACCACCGGCACCGTTCCGCCAGTCAATTCACGCACCAAATGCAAGTGCGACCCGCCCATTTCATTGCGTGTTTCGCCGATGAGATAAAGCACATTCCCCGCCGCCTTCAAATCCATCGTCACGCACTTGCGCACATCGGGCACGCGCCCAATCGCACTAATCAGCAGTGTCGGCGGAATGGCAATGCGACGGCCTTCGCTGACATACTCATTGTTGAGACTGTCCTTGCCACTGATAAACGGCATCCCGTAAGCCAAAGCCATATCGCGGCAAGCCTCGGCGGCCCGAACCAGCGAACCCAAAACCTCGGGCCGCTCCGTGTTGCCCCAGCAGAAATTATCGAGCAAAGCGATCCGCGACGGATCGGCGCCCACGGCGACGACATTGCGCACCGCTTCATCGACAGCCGCGGCCGCCATCCAGTAAGCATCCAGATCGCCATAGCGCGGATTGATGCCGCAGCCGACGGCAATGCCCGTCCAGGAACCAAGCACCGGCGTGATAACCGCCGCATCGCCAGGCCCGTCGTCATGGACTCCCACCAGCGGCTTGATGACAGTGCCTCCCTGCACCTCGTGATCGTACCGGCGGATGATCCATTCTTTGCTGCAAACGTTGTAAGACCCAAGGATTTTCAGCAAATCCTGGTTGAAATCGCCGCCTTCAATGCGCGGTTGCGGCTGCGTCGGCAACTCCGACACTGTCGCCTGACGCACCACCGCCGGCCGGCCATCGTGCAAGAAATGCAAATCAAGATCAGCAACCTGTTCACCGTGGAACACGAGCTTGAGCCGCCCTGTCGATTCGAAAGTGCCAAGCACCGTCGCCTCAACGCCTTCACTGGCACACAACGCTTCCAAGGCTCGCCAGTTGCCAGGCGGCACCGCCAACACCATCCGCTCCTGGGCCTCGCTGATCCATATTTCGGTATAGGACAGACCGTCATATTTGAGCGGCGCCTTGTCGAGATCGACCCTGGCCCCTAACTTTTCGCTCATTTCACCGATGGCGCTGCTGAAGCCGCCCGCCCCGCAGTCGGTGATCGCGCTATACAACCCGCGGTCACGTGCCTGCAACAGCACGTCGAGCATTTTCTTCTCGGTAATGGCGTTGCCAATCTGCACCGCGCCGCCGCTGACCGCTTCCGAATCAGCGGTGAGTTCCAGCGACGAAAACGTCGCCCCGTGAATGCCGTCCCGCCCCGTGCGGCCACCAACGGCAACGATGAGATCGCCGGCGTGTGCCTCTTTGTGACAACGGTCCACGGGGATCAACCCAACGGTCCCGCAATAAACCAATGGATTCGCAAGATACCTTTCATCGAAACAAACCGCTCCGTTCACCGTCGCAATGCCCATGCGATTGCCATAATCGCGAACACCTGCGACCACGCCTTGCA
>DASRAT010000750.1:0-12370 GCA_035638015.1 Gemmataceae bacterium
CCGGCCACCATCGGCAGCCGCGTGTTGCCGGCGAACAGCAACATCATGTTGCCCGCTTGTCGCACCAGCAGCATCCCAATCAGCACAGGCGCAATGAGCGCCGCGAAGCCCATGCCCTCAAAGCCAATTGTCAGCGTTTGCGGAATGGGGCTGACCAGATCAATTTTGCCCTGCGGTACGAGCGCCAGCACGCTGCCGGTGCCAAGTATGAACATCAGCGCGATAATCGGGACGGCGATAACGACGGAACGGCCGATAGTGCGGGCTGGACTTTTGCACTCGCCCGCCAGGATGGCCACATACTCGAAGCCGCTGAACGCCCCAAGCGCCATTTTGCCGAAGATGTTGAGGCTGAGAAGGCTGAACGTCGGCACCGAGGCATGCAGCGGATCGTATTTAGCAATCATGCCGCGCTGCATGGCCACAAAGGGAATGGCAATGAGCGCGGCGTACGTCAGAATCTGGGCGACGCCGCCGGCATTTTGCACCCATTTGCTCACGCGCAAACCGAACACCGAAACCACGGTGACAGCAATGATGGCCGCCACACTGATGATGGCCGTGTATTCGGACGTATTCGTCACCTCTTCCGCTTCGCGCCCGAGAAGATACTTTAGATTGGTGGCCACCATGACGCCGAACGTCGCCATGATGAGAACGGTGTAGGCCCAAAGGTTCCAGGCCACCAGAAAACCAAGGAATTTACCCAGGCCAGCGGTGGCCCATTGATACAGGCCGCCTTCCAGGGGCATGAGCCGATTGAGGTAAATCACCACCGCCGCCTGGGGAAGATAAAACAGGGCGGCGGCCGCCAGCCAAAAAAAGAGATGATCGGTGCCAAGCAGGGCGGCCGTGCCCACCCAGGCGGAACCGACGACGTAGACGATTTGAATCAAGACAAGGTCGGTCAAGCCCAGGACGCGGCGGAAGCCGAAGCTATGGGCAGTGACTTCGCGGATACGCTCGGCGGCGCCTTCTGGAATGGAACTCATGTTTTGCTCAAGCACTCGCCCAGACGAGGACTACTTCTTGACCAATTCCGCCACGCCTTTGAGCACTTCCGCGATTCGCACTTCCGTCAATTCACCGGACCGAAACGTGAAAGTCGCCACTACCTTCTGGTTGACAGAAAGCAGCACAGTCACATCGGCGTCCTTGGAAAGCTTGTAACTGGGCGGCCCGCCAACGTCCTCGAAAACGGCCGTCGGAATGTTGGTGATCGCGTGCTGCCGAGCCCATTGCAGGATTTTGGCGTCCATGCTGGATTGATCGGCGTGCAGGAACGTGATCCAGGAACGCAGGTCGGCGTCCTTGTTCTTGGCAATGGCTTTGTCAACCCCGGCGGCGAGTTTGCCGAGGCCATCGGTCTGGGATCGGGCGAAAATGATGACGGCCGGTTTGTCAGCGGTTTCGCAGATGAAGCAATGCGAGGTGCCCCGTTGGGTGCCGGTGACGACTACGGATGCGTACGGCCCAGGCCGTGAACCTCGCTCCAGGCCGGCTTGAATAGCGGAATCTTGGCCGCCGTCCGCGCACAACACCGCTTGAGGTTCCGCGCACTCTTCGCGTAACAACTCCAACTCGCGGACCATGTCGTCCGGGGCGGCCTTACGCCAGCAGCGTTGTGCCAGCTCCTGATAGCGTTCCGCTTCGCCCTTGCGGCCCAGCTTTTCGCACATCACCTGCAATCCGAGTGCCGCGTGGAAACAGCCGGGGTCGTGGGCCAGCGCCTCCAGAAAGGCCTCTTCCGCCACTTCATAATTGTGGCAACCCAAAGCCGCCAGGCCCCAGGCTTGCATGTGATAGGCGCCGTTGCCCCACTGGTGATGGCTGTATTCATCCTTGGTCTTGTTGACGGCCTTGGCCAGGAGCTTGAGGCCTTCCTCGGACTTGCCTTGCTGGCACAGCAAAATGCCTTTCACCTCCCAAAGCTTCAGTTCCGCTTGCTTGTTGGCGTTTTTCTTGCCTTCTTCCAGGATGGCGACCTCGGCGGCGGCCTTGGCGGTGTCTTTTTTCTTGAGATAGACGAGGGCGGCGAGATATGCGCCGCCGTTCTTGTCCCGCTTGCGTTCGTCGTTGGCAATCTTGAGGGCGGTGTCGTAATCGCGCTCGGCCAGGTGGAGACGGAACCACTGCTGCGTATGTTTGAGACCGTCGGCCTGGCATTGCTTCTTGTGAGCGCGGGCCTCGGCAAAACGGCCGTCGTGTGTCAGGGCGCGCATCAGAATCTCGCAATGATGCGTGAACTGCTGGTCTTGCGACGGTTTGACGTTCATTTCCTTGTGATAAGCCCGCTCCATTTCGATGGCCTTCATCGAACGGTCGGTGGTTTTGTCCCAGCGGCCCAGCCGCATGGCGAGGTGGGCTTGCATGTGGAACGAATGCGGAATGCCGGGCGTCGATTCGATGTACTTCTCGGAATACTGCCAGCCCAGCGCGGGGCGTTTCATGTTTTCGTAAAAATGCAACAATTCGTGATTAGCGCCGGGATGCAGCGGATTGAGGTGGAGCAGGGCCTTGTAAAACGGCGCCGAGGAAACCTGACCGCCAAATAGCCCGGAGCCGCCGGCCAGTTGAGCACGGAAATACCAGCCTTCTTCATCGTCATCATAAATCGCCAGCAGCGTGTCAATGGTTTTGATGGCCGCCTTCATGCGGGCCTCGGTGTTGCCGACGTTGGGCCACATCCCTTTTTCTTCCAGCTTGGCTTGAATTAACAGCTGTTCGCGGTGGCTGGCCTTGGGCATCAAAGACTGGGCTTTTTTGAGGGCGTCGGTGCTGGGGCGGTGATAACGCTCCAGCGACTGGCTCAAAGCCCACCAGGCCATGGCGCAGTCAGGATCCTTGCGGCACGCGGTTTCAAAAGAGCGGCAAGCTTCCATCCAGACGTAGGAGTAGTAATAGCCCAGGCCTTGATCGAAAAACGCCTGGCACTCGGGCGAGCTGGTGGTGACGCGGTATTTGATCACGCACAAGCCGGGAAAGAGCTTGGCGGGCGGCAAGCCGGATATCGGCAGCTTGGCATCAGGCGGCTGGCGGGTGTCGATCCAGGTTTTGAAAGGGCTGTCGGCCGCGGCCGAGTGTGCGAGCGACAGCATGGCAGTTAACGCAATGGCACAGCGCGTGCGGATCATGGCGAGCGTCCTTTGGCGAGGGAGAGCATTGGCGACCAACGGCTCTATTTTGAGGGGAGATGGGGCGGGATGCCAGTAGAATTTCTGTTTATTGTCGGGTGTTACAGTCTTTTCGGATCACCAGCGCCAGACAAGGAGCATTGATGAGCGACACTCAACAGCCGCACGTTCATAAAGATAATGGGATTCGCCCAGAAGAGCGCGCTTATGCTGTTGGGTGGCTGCTGTGGTGCGCTGGAGGAGTGTATCTCCTTTACCGCGGCATCGGCGAGAGCCGAACTTTCTTGCTGGCGGTTGGAGTCGTCGCAATGCTCATGGGACTAACACAGTCAGCTGTGATTGTCATTAAACCGCTGCGTCCCTGGAAAAAATGGGTCCGCGTGACATGGGTGGTAATAATCCTTTTGGGCTTGATCATCGTTCAGGCAACGGATTTGTTGGGACGCTGAGGGTGTGATCGCTGCCAAAGGTTTGTGCTTGCTTGCAAGGTTGAGGTGCTTTGCTTTGCTCAGGCGCCAAATTGCGCAAGTTACTGCCAAGTCGAGATTTCCGTAAACCCAAACTATCTCCCGACCCACATGCTGACCGCCGTTCACCGAGGTGGAGGAACGTCATTTATTTCATGCCATATCTCCTTTATTCATAACAAGTTACATATCGGGTAAACTACTTTACGGAACGGCTGCGATTCCCTACAATGAAGAAGTGTCTTACCCTCTTGCATCGCTTCTGGGCTTCTGACACAAGTTGTTGAATTTCATAGCTTTAGGCACTCCATCGCCAGGAAGCGACCTTTGTCATGCCAAGGCCCGTCCTCACCTTCGCCCGATTCGTGGCGACGCCCGAAAACAGGGCGGCATGGCTGGCGGTCAAGGAAACGGCAGATGGCTTGCTTCGTTCCTCTGGCAACGATGGCTTTCGGCTGGTTCTGCTGCACGGGCCGGCAGGTTGCGGCAAAACGCACCTCGTGACCGCCTTGGTCGCCGAGGTTACCCAAGAACGACGTGATGTGGTGGTGGCAGTGTTGGCTGCCGGCGATTTGGCGCGAGCGGACCACGCGTCTCTGTTCGGAGATGCGGCTAGCACCGCCGAAACCGACGACGACAATGCCCTCGAAGAAGCTCGTCATTGCGATCTGTTGATTGTCGAAGATCTTCAGCACCTTAGCGTCCGGGCGGCCGAAAGCCTGGTCCAGGCCATCGATTACCTCGAAGCACGGCGGCGGCCGATGGTGTTTACCGCCAACGCCGGGCCGCAACGGCTCGTTTGCCGCGGGCAGCGTTTGCCGGCCCGGATCGCCAATCGCCTTGCTGCCGGGCTGGTAATCGGGCTGAAACCGCTCGGCCCGCAAAGCCGGCTGACTTTGTTGCAAACACTTGCCCAGCGCCGTCAGCTGGCCGTTGGCACAGATGTGTTACGCTGGCTGGCCGAACGCCTCACGGGTGGCGGCAGGCAGCTGGAAGGCGCCATTGGCAGGCTGGAAACACTGGCCAAGGGACAACGTGGACCGCTTGATTTGGCCGAGGTGGAAGCAGCATTCCGCGAGGAAATCGGGGCCGGCGAGGTAACCATCGAGCGCATTGTTCAACGGGTTGGCGGATATTATTGCGTTGAACCGAGCGATCTTCAGTCATCACGGCGGAGCCGCAATGTTTTGTTGCCTCGTCAAGTGAGCATGTATCTTGCCAGAAGGTTGACGCCTCTGTCCTTGCAACAAATTGGCGAGTACTTCGGGGGGCGGGATCATAGCACCGTTTTACATGCCTGCAACAAGCTGGAGAAGATGATCGGCAGCGATGCGGTGTTGTCCGGGGCCGTTCGCGAAATCCACGCGGCACTGGCTTAGGACGTTTATGAGACGAACCGCCGGGCTTGTCCCGGCGGGGATAAACCCCGCCGCTCGTTTCTTGTTTTGAGCGCTGGAATTTGGCTGTGGATAACGTGTGACCACGCTGTTAATGCTCATTAAGTTTTTGTTGGCGACTTCGTGGGCTTTGATTGAAAAAAGGAAACACTCGACAACGGCCAATGCCAACCATCAAGGATTCATAAGTGATTTGACAGGTATTTAACATGCGCCTTTGCATCATAACTACTGAAAGTAAAACGATTAATGGGTTTTGTTGGATGTTTATGAACTGAATTGTCAAAGTCTTTACTACTACTGCTGTTTTGAATTATCACAAGTAATTATTAATCCAAGAACCTCAAGACACAAAGATGATCACACCGTGAAGTGAGAGGAAGTGAATCCATGAAGGCGATTGTCAATCGGGAAGCGTTTTTGTCGGCATGTCAGCTGGCCAGTGTCGCCACGGCGGCTCGCGATGTCAAACCGATTTTGCAAAACTTCAAGGCCATTGTGGAAGCGGACCGTTGCACCTTGATGGCCACGGATCTGGAGCTTGGCATTCGTTTGGAAGTGCGCAGCGTCAAGGTGGAGGAGCCGGGCGAAGCAATCATTCCCGCGGGCCGGATGACGAATATTCTTCGTGAATCGACTGATTCCGAATTAGTCCTTGAAAGCAGCACCGACAAAAACATGGTGCGTGGGCAATTCAACGAGTTTGAAATGCCCGGCGAGGATCCGGCAAACTTCCCGGATATTCCCAGTTTTGAGGAAGAAAAGTATCACGAAGTTGCCAGTGGCGTTCTGCGTGAAATGATTCGCCGAACACAGTTTGCGGTGGCCGTGGGGGAGGCGAGATTCAGCGCCACAACAGGCATTCTCGTCGAACTGGAAAACGATCAAGCCAAGTTGGTCGCGACCGATGGCCGGCGTTTGGCATTGGCCCAAGGGCCTGCGAAAGCTCATGGCGATCACAGCACCAAGGGGCAAATGCCTGTCGTTCCCGGCAAGGCCTTGAATCTGCTGGAACGCAATTTACACGAAGCAGAGGAGATTGTTCGCATCGCAGTGCGGCCTAATGAAGTGCTTATGAAAACCGACCGGGCCATGATTTATAGTCGGCTGGTGGAGGGCCGTTTTCCGCCGTATCAGCAAGTGATACCGCAAAAACATCCACTCAAGGTGCCGTTGGTCGTCGGACCGTTCATGACGGCTGTGCGCCAGGCCGCGGTCATGACCGATGATGAAAGTAAACGTGTGGTCTTTGCCTTTGCCAAGCACAAATTGACGTTGCAAGCTCATGGCACGGAAGCGGGCCGGTCGAAAGTGGAATTGCCGGTCGGTTATGACGGCAAGGCGATTGAGATCAGTTTCGATCCCAAGTTTTTGCTGGATATGTTGAAAGTTCTTGATGCCGAAACGGCATTGACTCTTGAGCTTCTGGACGGCAATAAACCGGCCGTGTTCCGTAATGATTCGGGCAATTATCTGTATGTCGTTGTACCCCTGGCCGTGAAAGAAAGCGCATGATGATTTTTGATTAGAAGCGTTATTGCTCGGAGGCCGTATGCAAAATCAAAAATCAAAAGTCAAAAATCAAAAGCCCTCCGGTCCTGAGTTGCTCAAGGAAATTCTCGGCCGCGTTTTCGCGGCTCGCGGTTGGGGTCGTCGGCAAGAACGCTTGCACATCGAAAAAGCCTGGGCTGAAAGCGTTGGCCCAAAGATGGAAGTGCACACTCGCGTGCTGGGCATTCGCCGAGGCGTCTTGGAAGTCGAGGTGGACAATGCTGTGCTCATGCAAGAACTGGCCCATTTTCATAAGCGCCGGTTGCTCGAAGAATTGCGCGGCCGGCTGGCGGGGACCGCCATCAACAACCTTCGCTTGCGGGCGGGAACGTGGAACAAATAAGTGGCGAGTGGCGAGTGACGAGTGGTGAGCAAGAAACTCACCACTCGTCACTCGCCACTCACCACTAATCCCTTAGGAGTCAATGTCATGGCGGAAGACACAAATGTTGCCATTGCGGTCGTCGAACCTGAAAAATATGAAGCCGAAAATGTCGATATTTTCCGTGATGCCGAGCATATTCGCCACCGTCCCGGCATGTACATCGGCGACACCGGCAGCAAGGGTTTGCATCATCTCGTTTATGAATTAATTCATAATAGCGTGGACGAGGCGCTGGCCGGTTATTGCAAAACGATTCATGTCAAGATTCAGCACGACAGCAGCATCAGTGTCAGCGACGATGGCCGCGGCATACCCGTGGAGATTCACCCCAAGGCGCTGAAGTCGACGCTGGAAGTGGTCATGACCATGTCCGGCGCCGGGGCCAAGTTTGATAAGCGCAGTTATAAAACTTCCGCCGGTCTTCACGGCATCGGCGCCAAGGCTGTCACGGCGCTCAGCGAATGGACAGAGGCGGAAATTCGCCGTGGCGGCAAGGTTTTCACCCAGGAATACGAGCGCGGCAAACCGCTCGGCGACGTCAAGGAAATCGGCGTCAGCAAGCAAACCGGCACCAAGATCACCTTTCGCCCTGACCGCGAAATCTTTCACGAAGCCACCTTCGATTACGATTCACTCGAATCGCGTTTGCGTGAACTGGCGTTTCTCAACAAGGGCCTGCGCATCGAGCTCCGCGACGAACGCACCGGCAAAGAGGACATTTTCCATTACGCCGGCGGCGTCGGCGAGTTTGTCGAGTATCTCAATCGCTCCGAGGAAACCCTGCACAAGCCGGTCCACATCGAGAAAATGGCCGATGATGTCCGCGTCGAGCTGGCGCTGCAATACACCACCGGCGAGGAGGAACGGATTCGCTGCTACACCAACAACGCCTATAACGCCGGCGGCGGCACCCACCTATCCGGGTTCCGGGCCGCGTTGACGCGCACGCTCAATGCTTACGGCACCAAGGAGAATCTGTTCAAGAACAACTTGCAGCCGATCGGCGAGGATTTCCGCGAAGGGCTGACGGGGATCATCAGCGTGCAAGTGCCGGAGCCGCAGTTCGAGTCGCAAACCAAGATCCGTCTTAACAATCCGGAGGTGGAAGGCATTGTCACCACCGTTGTCAATGAGCAACTCAGCAAATTCCTTGAGGAAAACCCCAAGGAAGCCAAGAAGATCATGAACAAGGTGATCATCGCCGCCGAGGCGCGCGAGGCGGCGGCCAAGGCCAAGAAGGCGCTCAAGGATCGCAAAAACATCCTCAATTCGGGCGGTTTGCCCGGCAAGCTCATGGACTGCACGACGCGCGACCGCGATGAGTCGGAGTTGTTTCTTGTCGAGGGTCAATCCGCAGGCGGCTCCGCGGAGAGCGGCCGCGACCGCATGTATCAGGCGATTTTGCCGCTGCGTGGCAAAGTGCTCAATGTCGAAAAAGCCCGCCAGGAAAAGGTGCTGGGCAACGAGGAGCTTTGCAATCTTATTTCCGCGGTGGGCATGGACATCGCCGGCACTGCGGAAGACGTGGACAAACGCCGTTATGGCAAGATAGTGCTGCTGACCGATGCCGACGTTGACGGCCAGCACATTCGCACGCTGCTGCTGACGTTCTTTTATCGCCAGATGCGCAACCTCGTGGAAGCCGGGCATATTTATGTGGCACGGCCGCCGCTTTACAAGGTCGAGCAGAAAAAGCAGGTTCGTTTCGTGCAGACGATGGATGAAATGACGCGCGAGCTTTTGAAGCGCGGCCTGGACGGCACGAAAATCACTGTCAAGGGCGACACCGATCGCGTGTTTGAAGGCGAGCAACTCACCAAGCTCGTCGCCTTGCTCACGGAGCTGGAAGATTCGATTCTCATCCTCGAACGCCGTGGGTTGACGTTGCCGCAGTTGTTGGCCAAGGCGACGCCCGCTGGTTTACCGCTGTATCGCGCGGTCCTGGCCGGCAACGAACATTGGTTCGCCACGTCGGGCGAAGTGGACAAATACCGCCAGGACGAGCAAGCCAAGCGCGGCGGTCATGAATTTGTCGTGGCCGACGAATTCCGCCCGGCCATGGCGACGACCAACGGCAACGGCCAGCATGTCGAGACGTTCTTCATGCAAGAGTTGCACGAAGTCCGCTCGATCAACCGCGGCATGGAAAAACTCAAGGAATTCGGCTTCTCCTGCGACGACCTGGTGCCGTTGCCGCGCATCGCCGGCCGCGAACCGCCGATCCGTTTCATCCTGGAAAACGGCGACTCACGCTTGCTGCTGACCCAGCTCCGCGACCTGCCCATGGAAATCCGCCGCCTCGGCGAACGCGGCATGAAGATCACTCGTTTCAAAGGCCTGGGCGAAATGGATCCCGAGGAATTGTGGGATACGACGCTCGATCCGACACGCCGGACGCTGATCCGGGTGCAACTGGAAGACGCCTTGAAAGCCGAGGAGATGTTCCGCACGCTGATGGGCGAGAAGGTGGAGCCGCGGCGGGATTTTATTCACAAACATGCGCTAGAGGTGAAGGAGATTGATTATCATGGGGCGTGAGATGGCGAGCCGACTGCGAAGAAAGGAAGGGCGCAATCATGACGGGTGTTACTGTCCTTAAATGCCCAGCCGCCGGTCCGGTCTTGGCAACGGTAGAGCAGAGCTGCGACGTTTTGATCGCGGACGAAGCCCGCATTCCGGGTTCGGTGCAAGATCTCGCGACCTTCCGTCAGTGGATGCACTCCAACGAATTCCCCCAGCGCGGTCTGATCGCCTACCTTCAGGACTGCATTTGGGTTGATATGAGTCCGGAAGAGTTGTTCACCCATAACCGAGTAAGGGCAGCTTTCACGGCGGCAATAGGAGGGCTCCTTCAGCAAACGGAATTAGGAGAGTTTGCGGGAAGCTATGTGCGGTGGAGCAATATCAATGCCGGTGTCTCCACAGAGCCGGACGGGATGTTTTACACCTGGGACATGCTCAGGAGCGGCCGCCTCAAGTATGTCGAAGGGCTGCATGGCGGCATCATGGAGCTTGAAGGTGCCTTGGACATGGCCCTGGAAATCGTCAGCGCCACTTCCGTCAACAAGGACACTGTTCGTCTGCGCGATCTCTATTGGCGGGCTGGCGTCACGGAATACTGGCTGGTAGACGTCCGCGCCAACGCGCTGAAATTCGAGATTCTCCGGCACACGCCTACTGGTTATGTTGCCGTGACGGCGCAAGACGGTTGGTTGACGTCGGCGGTGTTTGGCCGGGCATTTCAATTGACGCGGCGGAACGATCCGGAGGGGAACCCCAAGTACAAGTTGGAATCGCGTGAAGCGAATCAAGCGTAAGGCGATAGATCGCAGTTAGTTGGCCATGAGGTCCCAGATCAGGACAGTGGTGTCGGCGCTGCCGGAGGCGAGCAGGCGGCTGTCGGGGGAGAAGGCGAGGGAGTGGATGTCGCCTTCGTGGCCGGTGAACTCGCGGCGGAGTTTGCCGGTGGTCCCCTCCCAAATTCGGATCGCGTTCCCTTTGAAAAGTCCCGACTCCGCCAGCAGCCGAGAATCGGATGACCAGCACAAATTAATTGCTTCCAAATCATCCTCTCTGCCTGGAATCAACCTTAATGCTTTGCCGGTCGCCAGGTCCCACATAACCAGAACACTACGGCTCGGATCCCATGTGACCAAGGTTTTGCCGTTGGGTGAGAATGCCAAAGGAAAGCCACGTTTGCTGGGAGGGTAGGAAACTGGACCGCCGAGTTTGTGGCGCACCTTGCCAGTTGCGGTAGTGAGAACAAGAACTGTGTCGTCCGTCATGTGGCCTGCGATACAAGTTTCGTCTGGGGAAAAGGCCAGATTATAGAACTGTCCCCGAGGAAATTGGAACAACTCTGCTCCAGTGGCCGTGTCGAAAATCAAAAGATTGTCGCTCCAATTCCCCCATGCAACAAGATAGCGGCCAGACGGAGAAAAACTGCAGCCCTTGAGTTTCCGATCCGTTGTCAGCGCGTCGAACTTTCCCAGTTTGTTTCCGCTTTTGAGATCAAGAAAAAACGCACCATCAGGCGTGACAGCAAGTCCTGTCGTGAGATCATCGGACACTCCAGCCACAGGGTGCGATTTTAGAACGATTTCAGCGCCTGAACTACTTATCAGCTTTGCATTGGGAATCGTCCAAGTCAAAACCTGTTCCATGGCCGACATGTTGCCATATTCTCTACGGCCGCTGCAGCTGGTGATTTTGCTGTTGTCAGCTGAAAAAGACAGGTGAGTAACACCTCCACGGTGGCCATCCAAAGCGAGTAGCTGCTTCCCACTATTTACTTCCACGTGTTGGATAAGGCCCTGCGTGAAGACCAGGAGCGATTTCCCATCCGGCAAGAATTCGACGTCAGGAATGTCGTATTGCAAGAAGCCGGACAGCAAGGGGATTTGTTGAACAGGTTTTTTTCCGCTCGTATCCCAGAGGAATACTTGAGAGTCTCGCCTGCCAATGGCGACCAGCTTGCCGTCAGGGGAGACCGCGCGAACCAAAAGAGAAGCTGCAAACCCGGTCGCTGCCTGGCCACCGAATCCAATTAGGCCGCCCTTACCACCACCCTTCCCGCCTCCGGCGCCTTTTCCGCCACCCGCAGCACCGCCTTTTGCGCCACCGCCAAAACCGCCGGGTAGAGCCAGTTTGTCCAAAGGCAACCGAGAGTGCACCTTGCCGGTTCCGCTTTCGCAGAACAGAATCTCGCCGGGTAGCTTTGATGAAGCCACTTGCGCAAACCACTTACCATCGCGTGAAAACAAGAAACTGTCTCCAGTTTCGGCTCCAACCCTGCGCCACAGCTCTTTGGCAGTTGCTGTATCCCATGCAACCACGACTCGGCCAGCAGCGTAAATAAAGCTTTCCGCAGGCGAAAAGGGGTCCTTGTATCCCAGATGCGCAATCAGTATTCGACCGTCCGGAGAGAAGGCGGCATCAAAAATACACTCGAGATGTCCACCAACATTCTTGGGTTGGACGAAGTCTTTCAGACAATTCCACGCAAACTCATGTTTTCCTGTCCCAATGTCCCAGTGCTTCACCCAACCATGCCAGTTAACTCCTTGCAACGTTTTCTTGTTGTCAAACACATGCGCAACTGCTCGGGAATCCATGGCGATTTCGCCAAGTTTCTTGCCATTTTCGGGATTCCACAGATGAATGCTCTTTGGCCCGATGCCTGCCAGCACGGAGCCGTCTTTTGTAAGTGCCAACTTTGACAACGCGTCCTTTTCGCTATTCGCAAGTCGCCGAAGCTCTTTCCCGGTCGACAAATCCCAAATCGTAATATGTTGGGATTGGCTGTCGCCAGTAACGTGGGCGATTACGCTTTTGCCGTCTGGCGAAACGAGCATGCCGCCAACAGAACCCCGCATTCGTAATGTCCCCAAACGCGCAATCGCCCCTTGCGGCAGCGGATCGCCCAGCGCATCAACG
>DASRAT010000751.1:0-3705 GCA_035638015.1 Gemmataceae bacterium
CAACGCAAGCACCGTCGCGGCCGCGCCAACGGCCTCCACCACAGATACGGGTAACGCGACGCTCTACCAGACGCCCGGCGACGTGCAGATCAATACCCAGCCGGGTATCGCGGCGCAGGACGCCGCTCAGCAGCAGTATCCATTCTTCGGGTATGGCGATGGCGGTCTGCTGTTTCATCACCGCGGCGGCCACCGCTGACGTGTTGACGGGGAGCATGCACTCAGGGCCGGAACGATCCTTCGATCCCGCCCTGAGTGACCACCGCCGCCGAGCTAAACGCAAGCGATTGACCACCCGAAACGACGGCACGCCGGTCTCAGGTCAAGGGTGTTCGGTTGTGCACGATCTACGACACACCTTCGCGACGCTGGCACTGAGCGCGGGGGAGCACTACATGCAGGTGAGCAAGTGGCTCGGGCACAGCACGTTTACGCTTACCTTGGACGTTTACGGCGATTACATCTCAAGCGCCTACATCTCAAGCGCCGAAGGTGGCAAGGCCGCACCGTTGGCCAGGCCGGTGGCTGCAAGTGCAATTACGAACGTTGTGCCGATTGACCGCCGTGCTCAATAGTGTTGGCGGCCTGATTGATTCGGCTCATCTTTGAAAAAATTCGTTCCCACTAGATAAGTGAGAACGTTGCCGACGGATTGCACAAAATAATTGGCAACGTCTACGTCCAACTCGGTCCTTTCATGCGCTACACGATTCCGGATTGTGACCATTTCCCTCAGCGAAGCGGCCATATCCGGCTCAAGCACGCCGTCGCGTTCAAGTATGGCGACTATCTTACTGAATCCTAACGTTGGTTTTTCGTCAGGGTATTGCCGCCGAAATTCCTGCCGTATCAACGCATCTAAATCTGCGAACGGGAGAAGTATTGCGGCCCGTGGGTCTACTGCCGCAAGCTCTTGGTATTTTGAGACCCTTTCCTCAGCGGTCTCAGGCGGCAACATGAAATCTTGTGGTTGCCCGGCTGGCAAGGCTTTTGGAGTCTCGTCTTTCAAGTCTTCAGTTGTCTCGGCTAGTTCTTTGACCTCTTGTTTGAAATCGATTGCTACACCTGGCGCTTTCACATGCGCTATCTCGCCAATGCGGTCAATAATCTTCTGCGCAGCGGTCTTAATCTCGGATCTAAGGAAAAAGACCGCGACGAGCGCAACGATGGGCCAGCCAAGCGCCGACGACATTGCAGCGATGAACTCAAGCCACGACATGATTAGCCCCCGTTTTTCAAGTCGTCATCAACGTCGGGTCCAAGGTTGCCGTCGTATGGTGTAGCGGCATCACCAACAAACGGTGTGGGAAACCTTGCGCGTGCTGGCATCTCTTAGACACTGATGAACAGATAGTGAGTGAACAACGCTATGTCGTTGGCTTCGGTCTGCGTGATGTGGGGTAGTTCGTGGTTTGCCTTGTTGCCGACGTCCTTGATATTCACGGCAAGGTTGTTCATCGCTGCTGTAATTACGCCGTTTTCACCCAGATACCTGACAGCAGCTGCGAAGTTAAGGTCTTCTGGTGGTGCTTCTGGATCAATACTGCGTTTATGAGTTAACACCATGTGTAGCAACAGTTTTCTGCACAGCATGGCTACAGCATTGAATGCGCTGACCGATAGGCACCGCCGTATTTCCTCCCACAACTGAGCTTCGAGCTGCGGTGTTCCCTCGGGTGTTGGAAACGTCATCTTGCCCGGCACCAACTTTGATTCGTTGACTACGCATCCGTTCCGGCAGTTCACGCAATAGAGCCACGCGTTCTTAATATCTCCATACGCGATGTCTTCCACAGTGCCGCGCCGAGCAATGACGAACAGCATCGAAGCTCGACAGTACGGGCACTCAACACCTGTCCATGCTTCTTCAGATGTCTTAGAAAATCGGCGGCTCTGTTCCACGCTGACCGTTTCAATGTCTGCCGTGATGTCCACGGCGTAAACGGTAGCCAGTCAAACACCCGCCCTGGTGGATGGCACGCCGGTCATCTCGCCGGATTGGTTCGTCGGCGGGGTCAATCTGCCGGTTTGAAGCAGCAAACATGCGCTGACCTGCGGCTCGTCAACATGCTGTCAACACCGCCGCGCCGAACAGCTAACTTGGCGCTGATCAGCGGGTTAGCTGATTGGAGGTACGATTGAATGACTGTATGTCGCGAAAGCTATTGAATAGCAGGGCAGTCAACGCCTCGGATTGAATCTTCGAGAGATTCAATCAACCCTCCAGTTTGGTTGCTGGCAAAGCTGGACACGGACTCATAATCCGTTGGTCCTGAAGTTCAGTCGCAGTCGCCTCACCAAGCAAATATGCCGGTCACTCCGGGCTGCTGTGCTCCCGGCCCGCCGGTGCCGGT
The DNA here is from genome assembly GCA_035638015.1 of Gemmataceae bacterium. Taxonomy (GTDB): domain Bacteria; phylum Planctomycetota; class Planctomycetia; order Gemmatales; family Gemmataceae; genus DASRAT01. Next base: position 2,355 of record DASRAT010000751.1, read on the forward strand.
CGTCGCGGCGGGCTGGCCGGCGGGCTGGTTGGCGGGCGCTGACCGCGCGGTGTGCAATTCTCGGTCATGCTGACGCCGCCCCGAGCGCGAGCGCGAAGGGGTTGCGTCGCGGCGCGTCATGAACAATGACGCCGTCGGTCAGGCGACCGCCCTTGAGCCGCTTGGATTCCTATGCGGTCCAATCTCTTTCAGCCCAGGCGCGGAGTCGTTCGCGGGCAGAGTCGACGCTGTGCAAGAACGGCACGACCGTCAACCCAGGGCGAGTGGCGGACATCGCCGACCGGTCGGGGCTTGTGGAACTGGGCGCACGCCTGCAGTAGGTTGCCGCTCGTGCACATCACCGGAACGTCGAGCAGCCAACCGGCGGCCACGGTTGGATAGACATTGCGCGGATCTTCGACGCACGGGAAGCTTGCCAGCGGACCGAGCATGGCCGCGATCTCGGAGAGCCGATCCAATACCGCGACGGCAGGGGCGACGCGCTGGTATGCGGCCACCTGCTCGGGGCTGGCGGTCTGCAGGAATGTCGCCGGATCGGCGGACAGGTCAACGATGGTCAGTGCCTCGCGCAGTGTGCACGACGCGTCCTCGAAGGCGCAGGATGCGTAGGACGTTTCCGGCGCGGCCCTGAGCGTAATTGACGCGGGTGCTACGACCCCGACTTTGGCGCAGTTAGCCCTGCTTCGAGGGGCGACATCGGCCTGACCGCAGCCAGCCGGCCGTCGCCGCTGCGGCCGGCCCAAACCCCGGCCGTGCGCGTGGGACGGGACGTCTTAGACCTCACATGCCCGGTCACGCCAGAAACGCCGCAAATCCTGTTGAACCGCAATATGTTTCGGCTATCTTCATCGAATTATGGTGGCGCGCAACGGAAGTAGATCTTTCGGAATCGCTCAGGGACAGATTCCTGACCGCTGCGTCGTCCCGCGCCGCGCAGACGGTGCTCGCCGAAAACGACGTTGGCCTGCCATTCTGGCGCCTCATCCTCTATGCTCCGGCCGCAAGCCAACGGGAGTGAGCCCATGAAGAGCTACAAGGTCGTCGAATTCGGCAAGCCGCTGCAGAAGGTCGAGGAAGCCAATCCTGCGCCGCAGGGTACCGAAGTGCTGGTGCGTATCACCGCCGCCGGCGTCTGCCACAGCGACGTCCATCTGTGGGAAGGCTATTTCGACATGGGCGGCGGCAACAAGTACTCGACCGCCAAGACCATGAACCCACCGCGCACCATGGGCCACGAGATCGTCGGCGAGGTGGTCGCGGTCGGCCCCGAGTCCAAAGGCGCCAAGGTCGGCGACAAGGCGGTGGTCTATCCCTGGATTGGCTGCGGCAAGTGCTGGTACTGCCAGCAGGG
>DASRAT010000752.1:0-3097 GCA_035638015.1 Gemmataceae bacterium
GTCTTTTCGACGCCCTTGTTCACCAGATCGGCGGCCTCGAACCAGCCCATGAACTCGAGCAGCAGCGCCCCGGAAAGAAGGACCGCGCCCGGGTTAGCTAGGTTCTTGCCGGTGTATTTGGGAGCGGTGCCGTGAGTCGCCTCGAACATAGCGGCACGGTCGCCGATGTTCGCGCCCGCGGCCAGGCCGATGCCGCCGGTCATCGCCGCCGCGGCGTCGGAGATGTAATCACCATTGAGGTTCGGCGTGGCGATCACGCTGTATTCATCGGGCCGCAGTTGAATCTGCTGAAACATGCTGTCGGCGATGCGGTCGCTGATGACGACTTTGCCTTTCTTGTCGGCCCCCTTGTAAACCTCATCCTCGCTAACCGCCTGGTCGCGGAACTCCGCCTTGGCAAGCTCGTATCCCCAATCCTTGAAGGCGCCTTCCGTGAATTTCATGATGTTGCCCTTGTGCATCAGCGTCACGCTCGGCAGTTTCTTGTCGATGGCATAGCGAATGGCCATGCGAATGAGGCGTTTGCTGCCTTCGGGGCTCATCGGCTTGATGCCGATGCCGGCACTAGGCATGATGTTGGTGTAACCCCATTTTTTGAGCAGCGCGATGATCTCCTTGGCTCGCTCGCTGTTGCTTTTGAACTCCACGCCGCAATAAACGTCTTCCGTGTTTTCGCGAAAGATCACGAAATTGACTTTGTTGGCCCGCGTGTTGGGGGCATCGACGCCCTTGAAATAGCGGACCGGGCGCACGCAAGCGTAAAGGTCGAAACGAATCCGCAGGTAAACGTTGATGCTGCGAAAACCGCCGCCGATGGGCGTGGTCAACGGCCCCTTGAGGCCGAGGCTGTAATACTCGAAGGCCTTGAGCGTGTCGTCGGGCAGATAAAGCTGGCGCTGGGCGTCCTCACTGAGGCTGCCGACTTCCGTGTCCTTGACCTGCGGGTTGTACATGGCCCGAGCGACATCGCCGGCATGGACATCGAACCACTGCAATTTGCGTTTGCCCTTGAACGCCTTGGCCACCGCAGCGTCCAAAACCTTGACAGCGCAAGTGGTAATGCCTGGAACATTGCCGACATCCTGGCCGATGCCATCACCGCGGAGCAGACAAACGATGGGATCGTCGGGAATCTTCCACTTGCCATTGGCATCCACGGTGACGCGGGTGCCTTGGGTTGGTGCGGAGAGTTTTTGGTAGGTGGGTGCGGTCATGATAATGGAATGTCCTTGCTGCTTTGCGGAATGATTGTGCTTCCGGGCAATTTATCTTTCCCGTTGCCCTATGGCAATGAGGCTGACATAATCGGGCCACGTTGCCCTGCCGATCCGCATTCATATGCACCAGGAGATGCCATGCGACTGCCACTGCTTTGCTGTGTGTTGATTGCTTGCTTCGCGCAACCGTGCGCGGCTCAGCAAGTGAGAGTCGATGCCCTCGGCGATCCGTTGCCGATGGGAGCAGTTGCTCGCTTCGGCACTGTTCGTTTTCGCTTCACTCACGGAGTCGCCAAAGCTATTTTCTCCAACGATGGCAAGACCATTTTCGGCGTCGGTGCGAGCGATTCAACCTCCATCACCGCCTGGGAATTCCCTTCCGGGAAGGTACTCCGCAGGTATGAAGTGGACAAATCTCACATCGGCGGCGTTGCTTTGGCACCCGACGGCAAAACGCTTTTCGCCAGCGTCAACGGCGTAGCGACTCTCGACATTGCATCCGGCTTGGTGATGAATCGCTACGGCGGCGAACCGAAAGGCTCTGGAAACATCACCATATCACCTGACGGGAAATGGCTGGCCCATTTAATCGAACCCCAGGCCAGCAGGGTGAGAGTTCGCGAAGTCGAAACAGGCAAGGACGTTCACATTCTCCCTGCCACCAAGGGAATCATTTCCTGCCTGGCATTTTCCCCCGATAGTCGCAAGTTGGCGGTGGTCGGCGATGGCCGCGGAGTGGAAACCTGGGAAATGGCCACGGGCAAGCTTCGCGACACTTACAAACCATCCGGGTTCACGCCCTCTCAGGCGGTGTTCACTCCCAACGGCAAATGGCTTGTTTCGGCCGGATCGAAAACGATTCGTGTGCTCGAAGTAAGCACGGGCAAGGAAATTCGTCGTTTTGGGATCGAGCAAGTTTCTCTTTCCGGGTTGGCCGTTACCAGCGATAGCAAAACGCTTGCTGTGCCTAATGGCGCAGGCAAAGTTACACTGTTTGACTTGACAACGGGACTCGAAATCCGGACTTTGGCCATCGACCAGCGCGGTTCGGTAACGCGTGTAGCATTTTCACCGGATGACAAGGTTCTACTCACGACGTGCACTGTAGAGCATGTCGGCCTTTGGGATGTTGCCACCGGCAAAGCGCTGCACCCGCAAATTGGCCATACGGCCTCCGTCATAAGCATGGCAATCTCGCCGGACGACAGAACCGTGGTTTCCACGGACAACGGCGGCGCATTGAAACTGTGGGATTTAACCACAGGCCTTGAACGCCAGCAAATCAAAACCAGTCGGCGCGCCGCGCACATTGCTTTAGGATCGGACGGAAAAACTCTGGCAGTCTATATGCCGGGGACAAAGGATGAATTGTTGCTGCACATCATTGACGCCGACAATGGCAGGGAATTGAAGAGTTTCGCCAAAGACCTAAGGTTCATCAACGCGATTGCGCTCTCTCCGGATTGCGGGACGTTGGCCGTGGCCGGGTCGGGCGACAACATTACCCTTTGGGACGTGAACACCGGGCAGTCCAAAGGCCAATTAGTAGCCAAGGGTTCGGGAACTGTTTACGCGGTGGCATTTTCGCCCGACGGCAAAAAGCTGCTTACAGGCCAGTCCAATAACAAGGAAGCGTGGTTGTGGGACCTGGCCACCCTGACCGTGATCCACAAACTCAAGCATGGAGCAAGGGTAAGGTCGGTGGCCTTCACACCGGACGGCCGCACGGTTGTCACGGGCGGCGCCGGCGACAGCGCCATTCATTGGAACGTCGTTACAGGCAAGGAATTGAAGCGGTTCATGGGCCACGGCGGCGAAGTGATGAAAGTTGCCATCTCGCCCGACGGCAAGTTGCTGGCCACCACGGCAACTCGGGGCCG
>DASRAT010000753.1:0-7486 GCA_035638015.1 Gemmataceae bacterium
TGGCGGGGCCGTCACGTTGCGACGCATGGGAGCTATTGTTGGGCGGCCTCTTCCTCCTCTGCCGCACTAGATGTTTCGCCATCCGGCTTGGGCACTTCCAGGCCCAGGACGCCGCGCATCTCGCGGCACCATTGTTCCAAACAGGCCCGCGTAATCTTGAGGTCGGCCAAGGTTTCGGCGTCAAGATGGCGGGGTTCGCCCACGGCGATGGTGATGCGCCGCCAGAAATCCATACGCTTGTTCTTCGTTGGTTTGCCGTTTTTGTAGGAGAAAAAACTGCCCCAATTGCCCTCAATCCAACAAACGACGACCGGCGTATGCGGCCGTTCGCTGAGAATGTGCCAGACGCCCTGGCCAAAATGCCGCAGCGGGCGATCCTCGGCTTTGCGCAGTGACCCTTCCGGAAAAATCAACACGCATTCCCCTTGGTCCAGTGCTTGGATTGCCTCTTGAAGCTCAGGAGCCTCGCGGCGGAAAGTCGAATACTGCACGCGAATGGCGCGGGCCACGTGTCGCATTAACCAGCGCAATCCCGGCAAGTCGTAAAAAATACTCGTCATCATCGGCCGTAGGCTGCGCGGCAGTACTTTGGCCATCCAAAGCGGATCGAACCACGCGGCATGGTTGGCGACCACCAGCAGTGGGCCGCGCAAGGGCAGCGTGTGCATTCCAGGTCCGCGGCCTTTGATGCGGTAGAACGGCAACAACACGATTTCCAGCATTTGTTCAATTGCTTCGCGGTGAAGAATGATCCAGGCGAACAAAACGCCGACTGCCGCGACGGCGGACACCAGCCACAGCTGGCCGGTACCGCCCAGACCAAATCCTTTGGCCAGGCCGAAGAGCGCGGCCGAGGTAATGGTGATCAAGGTGCAATCAAAGAGATTGCGGATCGCCATGCCGTTGCCGCGAGCATCGGCGGGAAGGTAAATCTGGTAAGCGGCGGCCAGCGGCACATTGATCAGACCGCCCATGACGCCAAGCGTTACGCAGACAGCGGGGCCAGTTTCGCCCAGAGCGGCAATCATCAAGCCGGCGGCGAACACGGTGCCGCCCAGCGGCACCAGGCCCAGCGCTCGAACGGGATGGCGCTGCATGCCAGCCACCAGCGAGCCAACGGCTGCTCCAAGCATGATCCAGGCCATTATTGCAAAGCTTGTGTTTATCAGCGTCGGCAGGTCCACAGTTGTGTTGTTCAGCATCACGGCGACGAAGCCACCCGTGGCGCCGAGGACAATGGCGCGGAGACTGGCCAGGGCCAACAACGTAGCGCGAGCTTGGCGGTCCCACCAAATGCGACGACTGTCACGAAAGAAGCCTTTGATAGCGTCGCCGGCGCTTTCCGACCGGCGGACATCGGCGCGAAAGGCCACGGGCAAAGCGGTCACAGTGGCCAGCAGGTTCAGCCCCACCGCCGCCGTCGCCGCCGCGGGCAGGCCGAGCCAAAGCGTGTTTTCCAGGTCAACGCCCAGCGCCAATCCTGCGATGACCGCCGTGACAATACCCATTTCGATGAAGCCATTGACGCGAGTGAGCGGCATCTTGCAATCGGCGGCGGCCGCGGGCAACAGAGCATAACGCGTGGGGCTGTACACGGCGGCCCCAACGGCGAGCAACGCCCAGCCCGCGACCCAGGGACCATCCATCAAACCAAATAAAACGACAATGGCGCAGCAATAGGCGGCGGAACCGGTCAGCACCCAGCGTTTGGGCAAGCTGTTGCCCAGCGCACCATTAAAAGGAGCCAGCAGAACCGCCGGCAACATCAGCAAGGCGACGACGACGTGCCAGGCATAGTCACTCTCGGTCTTGCCTGCCGCAGCGATGCGTAGCAACACAAAAATGCGCAGCGTATTGTCGGCGACGATCCGAGCAACCTGGGACAACCAGAGCGAAGCCAAACGTGCGCGGGCAGCGGCGGTCGAACTCACGGGGTACTTTCGCGGGAACAAGGGGGCCAGCCGATTTCGTAAATCTATTGTCACCGCCTTGCCAACAACTGGCAACTGGCGGTAGACTTCGAGTGTCGGAAGATTAAAGGTCAATAGTCGGAGGACCATTTCATGTCACACCGCTATCGTGGGTTGGTTTGCATTTCCGCCCTTGCCGGTTGCTTGCTGATCGCAGGCGCCGCGCCGAGCGTCGCCCCGGAGATTCGCGATGACGGCAAGTTCTTTAGCGCCGCGGCCATCAAAAAAGCAGATGAGCACATCCGCGATATTTATCGCAAATATCAACGAGATGTACTGATCGAGACCATCGCCACCGTCCCTCAAGCCGACATGGAAAAGATCAAAGCGATGGACGCCAAGGGTAAGGCTGCCTACTTCCTCAAGTGGGCCAAGGATCGTTCCGGCGAGCGCGTGGTCAATGGTATATACGTGCTGATTTGCAAGGAACCGCGCCATCTTCTGGTGGGCATCAACGAAAACGAGCCGCGCAAGTTTACGCCCGAAATCAGGGCCGCAGTCGAAGATGCCTTCCGCAAAGAGTTCAAGGAGGAGCGGTATGATTCGGGTCTGGAAATGGCGATCCGAGTCATTGAAGAAAAACTGGCGAAAAAGTAGGCTGACCGGGCAATGTCGAGCAAGAGCTAGCGTCCCTCTTATGATCAATCCCAAGGCCAAGTATTGTCTGTTAGTGGTCGATGACGAAGCGGATCTGGTCCACAGTGTCCAGGACCTGCTCAGGCGCGAATACCGCGTTCTGGGCGCCACCCGTGCCGCCGACGGCCTCAAGATCATGGAGCGCGAACAGGTCCACATCGTCATGACGGACCAGCGCATGCCGGAAATGACCGGCGTCGAGTTTCTCAAGTGTTTGCGCGAATCTCACCCCGACGTGGTTCGCCTGTTGTTCACCGCCTACGCCGACATCAAGGCCGTCACCGACGCCATCAACCAGGGCAGCGTTTATCGCTACATCCCCAAACCTTTCGATCCGCAGGAACTCCGAGCGGTCCTTAAACAAGCCACGGAGCATTACGATCTCGTTGCTGACCGCAAACGCTTGCTTGGCGAATTGCAGGAAAAAAACACGCAGCTGGAATCGGCCAATGCGGGGTTGCGTCAGTCCAATGAACTGAAAAAGGCATTCATCAAGGTGGCCAGTCATGAGCTGCGGACGCCGCTGACGATCATCATGGGCCTGGCAGACCTCGGCCGGCAAATGGAGGGAGTGCCCTCGCCCTTGAACGAATGGCTCGAGCGCATCTTCGTCGGCAGCGTCCGCCTCAACGAGCGTGTTGATTTGATGATCAAGCTGCTATTGGCTGATCGCTTCGAACGACCGCTGGCCCGCCAGTCCGTGGCGCTTGCCGGTCTTCTGCAATCCGCCGCGGCGGACATGACCACTTTCATTTCGCAGCGGAAGCAACATTTGAACATCGATATTCCTGACGATATTGGGAGTATCTTCGTGGAGGAGGACAAAATCCGCGATTGCGTCATTCAGCTCCTAGTAAACGCCATTAAATTCACACCCGACGGTGGCACCATCGGCCTTTCAGCCAATCGCTTGCCTGACGGCGGCGCGCAAATTAGCGTAAGCGACACCGGCGTCGGCATCGAGCCGGCCAGCCTGGCCCGCATCTTCGATCCCTTCTTTACGCGCTTCGACGTTTCCCGTCACTCTTCCGGCGTCTGCGAGTTCGACCGCCGCGGCTTGGGCTTGGGCCTCAGCGTCGTCAAGGCTTTCGTTGAAATGCACGGCGGCCGCGTGAAAGTGGATAGCGAGGTCAACAGAGGATCAACGTTTACCATCACGTTGCCTAATGCGCCTGGCGCCGACAGCGGCAATTGGAACATCTGAATTGCCCACTCTTCCCGCCTTCCACAATTTCCATCCACAACCGCTCAACGTTTCTGCGCGCGTCAAGTTGTATCAATTGTGCTGCCGATAACGAAGATGCCGGCAATGTCGATTTTGCGGATGATAGGTCCACGTCTTGCGCTGGCGCAGGAGCGTTATGAGAAGCTACATTGACTTGGGCGGTTCAGCTAAGTTCAGCAGTTTGCGTCGCGGCATTTTGCTGCTCATGGCTTTCTGCTGTTTGGCGAGCCTTCACGGCTGCACACGCGGCTTTTTCCGCAAATCCGCCGACGACGAAGTCAATGACATTCTGGCCGAGAAGAACCGCTACCCCGAATGGGGCATTGAGCAATACCACGTCTACGCCGACCCGCGCGCGCGATTTGCCGACCCGTCCAATCCCGATTTCCCGCCGATGCCGCCGGATGACGAGGCGGCCTGGAAGCTTTCACCGCATCCGCAGCAGCCTGGACGAGCCGGCGTGGCCACGGTGGAAAACACCACATACCTCGACATGATGAGGGCCTGGGACGAGCAAAATCGCGCCCTGCGGGCAGCGGAGGCCCCACTGGACCAAGTTCTGCCTGCGCAGTTGAAACACGCCGGTCCGATCCAAAGCGTGTTCGAAGGCGTGACGGCCAAGAACCAGGGCTTTTTGATCAACATGGACCAGGCGGTCGAACTGGGCGTCATCAACAGCCGCGAATATCAGAATTTCCGTGAAGACCTTTACCTGGTCGCGTTGCCGGTGACCTTGCAACGATTCGGTTTTGCCTGGCAATGGGCCGCCACGGAAGATGCGGTCCGTCAATGGTCGGGCACGAATACACCGTTGGTCGGTTACCAAAACAACTGGAACCTGGGCACGACGGCGTCGGTCAGCAAGTTGTTCAGCACCGGCGCCTTGTTGACCACGGCGTTTGCCAACAAAACGGTGTTTAACTTCACCAACAGCAGCGTCAAGGGGTTGACAAGCACCTCCACCATTAACCTCGACTTTGTGCAACCGCTGCTTCAGGGCGGCGGCAAGGCCGTCACCTTGGAACCGCTGACCCAATCGGAGCGCAACCTGTTCTATTCGATCCGGGCCTATGCACGCTTCCGTGAACAGTTCTATTCCTCCATCGCCTTTGCCGGATCACTTCCCAGCGCTCTGGCGCTGGCGGCAGGCACCGCGGGTGGCACTGCCGGCAGTCCCATTTCCACGCTGGCCGCGTTGGGTATCGCCAGCACCGACGTGGCCGGCCAATTCCGTGGCTATTTGCCGTCGCTGTACCGCGCGCTCGACATGGCCGTCGATCAAAAATATGTGGAGGATTTGGAAAAAGCACTCAAATTGTACGAAGGCTTCCAGGAAGGTGGCCAGGTCGCTCCGCTCCAGGTCGATCAGGTTCGCAGCACGCTCTACAACGCCCGTAATAGTGTTTTGAAAGATTACCAGGATGCCAACAACGCGGCAGATCAGCTCAAGCTGCAGCTGGGCTTGCCTGCCAATATTCCACTGATGTTGGACGACACTCTGGCTCGACCGATTACGCGTCAGCTCGACCGCTATTACGAACTGGTGGACGAGGCCAACGCCACCCAGCAGCTCATCGAAAAACAAACCACCTTGCCGCCGGAAAAACTGAGAGCTTACTTGCTTCAAGTTTACACCACCGACAATCTTGTCCGCGGCACGGCGTTTCAAAAGAAATTGCCCGACGCCTGGCAGGTGTGGCAGAAGACCAACGACAAAGAACTGCAAACTCGGCTGGATCAGTTGAAGGCCCAGCGCCGGCAGCTTCTCGATGCCAAGTCCGACCTGGAATTGAAAAAGGCCGCTGTCGAAGCCAAGGGGCAGGCATTTAGCCCTCAAGACCAAAAGAACTTGGACACAGTCATTGCCACGCTTAACGCCAAAGAATTTGAAGCGGACCTGGGCGACCTGGAACAGGTGCTGCGCGAATATGAAAAACAGCCGTGGGCCAAGGCGGCCAAGGAAGATCAAACCAAATTGCAAACCCGCGTATTCCGCCGAGTTGCCTATGCTGCGGGCATTGTGTTGGTGTGGGCGCGCAACGACAGGCTCGAGCAAGTGACTCGCCTTTGGCCGGAATTGCCGCCAGCCCCGCTTGGCGATCTAGATATGCTCACGACTGAGACAAGCAAAGCGGAGGAAGCAGCGGTCCAAGTTGCCTTGATCAGCCGCTGGGACCTAATGAATGCCCGCGCCGAAGTCGTGGACGCCTGGCGCCAGCTTGCCGTAAGGGCAAATGCGCTGCTGGGTGTACTGAACGTCCAATACCATCTGGACACAACAACACCGCCTGGCGGCACCAAACCGATTACTTTTTCCGCCGCGGCGACCAATCAGGAGCTAATTATTAATGCCCAGCTGCCACTGGTGCGCGTGGCGGAGAGGAATGCTTACAAAGCGGCCCAAATTGCTTATGAGCGGGCGCGGCGTAATCTGATTGGCCTGGAGGATACCGTAGCCGCCCAGGTGCGATTTGATGTCAGACAGTTGCAATTGTTCGCGGAGAACTTTAGAATTCAGATAAAGGTTCTTGCGTCGCTGTACTCCCAGGTGGAAAATTCCCTGGAAGTCATTGTGGCTCCGGTGGACCCCGATCAACTCAAAGCCTCCGGAACCTCGGGCGCGGCCAACGCCGCGGCTCTAACTCAGCAATACTTGAACGCTCTGGGCGGCCTGAACAACGCCCAAACCAAGATGTATGACATTTGGCTGAGCTATTTGGCGACGCGCATGCAGCTTTATCTCGACCTGGAACGTCTGCCCCTTGATATGCGAGGAGTTTGGATCGATGAGTCAGCCACACGAGGAATCACACTCCCCCTCCCCAAAGCCGTCGGAAACGGGCCCATCCCACAAAGCCTCCCCGACAACATCCGAGGTTCCGCCAGTGGGGTCGTTGTCATCCCCGCCGCCGAATGGGGAACAGGCCCCGCGAACGCTGGCCAGCCGGCCCGGCTCCTCCCGCCTGCCGAGGCCCCAGAAATGGAGTAGCCGGCGGAAGATACTCGTTGGTGCGGTCGTACTAATATTGGTCGTGGGATTGCCATTGTTGCTGCTTACTTGGAGCGGCGCGGTGTTCGGCACGCCGGCTTTCACCGGCACCACGTGGGTAGTCCGCAAGGAAACCCTCAAGATCAACGTAGTTTCCCGCGGCTCGCTGGAGTCAGCCAGCAACGGCGATATCTTTTGCCGGGTGCGTTCCGGCACCAAGGGCAGCACGATTGCCACCACCATCAAGGATCTCGTTGACCCCGGCATTGAAGTGAAAGAGGGCGAGCGGCTTATTGTTCTTGACTCCTCCGGGTTCGAGGAGCAGAAAAAGGACAAAATCAAGGACGTCAAACAGGCCTATGCAGTCAAGGTCCAGGCCGACCAGCAGGTGGAGATCCAAAAACTCGACAATGAAACAGACATTGAAAAAGCCGCCAACGCCTTGAAATTGGCGCAAATCGATCTCAACAAATACCAACAAGGCGATTACATTCAGTCACTGGATGATGTCAACGGGCGCATCCAAACCGCTCAATCCGACCTGGAGGACTGGAAGACCCGGGCCGCCTGGTCCACGCGCATGGCCAAGAAGGGCCTCATGAGCGTGGTGCAAGCCGACCAGGACACTAATCGCGTGGACGCCGCCGTCATCGCCCTCCGTAAGCT
>DASRAT010000754.1:0-4542 GCA_035638015.1 Gemmataceae bacterium
CCAAATTCCCTGTTAAATTCGTGACTCATGCGCACAACGGCTTTCGCCTGGCCAAATGTCGCAATGAAGGAGTGTTGTGCAGCCAGGCGCCCTACCTGCTGTTCACGGACGGCGATTGCCTGTTGCCCCCCGATCATGTCAGCAAGCATCTCAAGGCGCGGCGGCGAGGTGTGGCGATTGCGGGCAATTGTATTCGCTTTCCGCCCGAGGTGAGCGAGCGCATTCACGACGAGGCAGTAGTGTCCGGCGAGTTCTTGCACTGGGCGCCGCTCAATGAACGGTGGCGGTTTTGGCAACGGGCGCTGCGCGGCTTGCTATACGGGAGTTTGCGCATCCCCATGCGCCCCCGCTTCTCGGGCAACAACATCGCTCTTTGGCGCAGCGACTTCGAAAAAATCAATGGATTTGATGAAAACTATGTGGGTTGGGGTTTCGAGGATGTCGACTTGCAACGCCGGCTCGCGCGGGCGGGAATTCGCTTTCAGACCATCCTGCACCGGACGCGCGTCTATCACCTTTGGCACACGCCGGCGCCGACCTTCGCGAGGAACGGCCTGCGGACCACGAATCGCGACTATTTCCTGCAAGCTCAGCCATCGCGGGAACAACGCTGTCGCAACGGTCTGGCTCAAACCATGCTCAACAATCTGCGGATCCGAAGCTGGGCAGCAAGAGGGCAAGAACATGCGACTCCTTCCTCTTGAAGCGTTCGCGCATGTCTTTGCGCCGCTGCGCGACAAGTACGTTGGCTTCATCCCGTCTCGCGGCAATGTCGGTGACCGACTGATCGATGCCGCGACCTTTCAGCTTTTCAAACACTTCGGCGTCAATTGGCAGTTGGCGGATTTGGAACGACTGGACACAATGGCTGAGTTGGTTTTTGGAGGCGGCGGCAACATGGGCCGACTTTATCCCAAAAACACATTACTGCGCCAGCGACTCCTCGATTCCGGCAAGCCAGTGACAGTGCTGCCGCAAAGTTTTTCAGATTTCGAAGAACGTCCCTTCAAAAATGTTTATGTGCGCGAGCGTGCCAGCCAGCGCTTTTGTCCAAAAGGCATCCTGGCGCCGGACCTGGCTCTCGGCTTTGATCCCGGTGACACGCCCGCCAAGTCCAGCTGTGGACTTGGACTTTTTTTGCGTAGAGACCCCGAGGGTGTCGCCTCGAAACTTTGGGGCCGGTGCGATCCAATCAAGTTGTGCCGCACGCCGGCCGAATACCTCGCACTGGCAGCGGCTCATGAATGGATCATCACCGATCGACTGCATTTTGCCATTGCTGCATTGATCACGCGGCGCAACACCATTCTGTTGCCCAACGCCTACCACAAGAATGAAAGCATGCACGCGACCTGGCTCGGCAAACTTGGCTGTCGCTACGCCACCACGGTGAGCGAGGCCTTGCGGATGTGCGGCGTGGCGCCCAGGAAGTGGTTCATTATGTCATTCGCGAAACGACTGGCGTGGCGGAAGTTGGCTTTGGCCAAAAGGTAAGCCCATGTTTTGGATCATCAAACCCAAACTGGCCTGGAAAGTTTCGCGGCCCCAATGGCAGCAAACCAATCACGGCCAGCGGGTGAGCGCCGTCATTGGCGGTCATCTGATTTGGTTCGAATCCTCCGATATAGCGCTCACGCCGGCGCCGGAAGCATTTGCCCAGGTCATGCTGATTCCAGCGCTGCATCAACGTCGTCGTTTGAAAATCGATTCACCGCTGGATGCTGCCTGGCTGGCCAATGTGGAAAAAGTGACCAAGGTGTTTTCGTCCTGGTGGGATTATCCCGCGAGCATTCCCATCGACGGCGCATCGGCCAACAATGTGGCCAGGCCCCATTTGCCCAAACGGCCCGAAGGGTGCATCGCACAAATGGGGCCTGACCCTATTGTTGGCCGCAACGCGGCACTTTGTTTTTCCGGCGGCATCGATTCTTTTTTTAGTTTGCTGCGCGGCTCTGCGCAATTCGACAACCTGATCTTTGTTCATGGCTTTGACATCCGGCTGGACGACGCCACCCGCATGCAGGCAATGGCTTCGACTCTCTGCCAGGTGGCAAGCGCGACGGGAAAACGCTTGATCATCGTCCGCACCAACCTCCGTGAACACCCCCTTTTTCGGTCCACGCCTTGGGAACGCACGCACGGAGCGGCATTGGCCGCCATCGGCCATCTGCTGGCGCCGGAAATACGCCAATTGGAAATTGCCGCATCATGGCCTTATCCGGAACGCTACCGCTGGGGTTCGCACTGGGAAATCGATCCTTTGTGGTCCGCGAGCCGCACGTGCATCGTAGGCGAGATTACAAGTGACACACGTTGGGATAAGCTCGCCGCGCTCGGCGGACATCCGCTAGTCCAGCAACATTTGCACGTTTGCTGGAAGAACCAGACGCCCACGGGCAACTGTTCGCGCTGCGAGAAATGTGTGCGCACCATGGTGATGCTGGATGCAACCGGGCACCTAAATGGCTCGCGCGTGTTCGCCCCGGCGGAGCCGCTTGCCGATCTGCTGGACGCACTGCGGACTGCTCCGCCGCATACAACGGCGCAGTGGCTGCGTGTCGCCGGAAGGGTTCACTCGGCGGATGTGAAACACGCGATCGAGCGTCTGGTTTACCGCAGCCATGCTGCGATTTCACGCAAGGCCATTTAATTATCCATATCCGCGAAGACGGAATCCAATACACTTTGTTGCGCCTTGCCTAACTTCGGGGGCTTGCTCAGGCTCATGCGAAGATCGGCGCGGATATCGTGCGCGAAGTCCCTTTCGGCGTGGTGCAGATCGACCACCGCGGAATGCAAATCATGCAATGCCTGCTTCAGGGCGGAGCCCGTCACGCCGTTGGCAATGTCTGTGGCCACGTTTTGTAAGTCGATCTCGACAATATCCAGCTTGGCCCGCAGCGCCTGGCTCTCGGCTAAGCCCTCGGAAGTGCCTGGGTCCACCGGCGCCAATGAGCCGAACAGACCGTGTTTTTCATCGTCAAGCCCGGCGGTGAAATAAACGTTGTTGGCAGCTCCGCCATTGCCGCCGTTGCCGACGCGCAATGCCCACAGGCCGTCGATCTCGATCGCTTCGCCGTCGGGATCTTGCAATGTCCCCAGCAAGGCGCCGGTGGCCGGGTCGAAAGCATGGATGCGGCCGTCTCCAAAGTTACCGACCAAAAGCGAGTCTGCAAGGGTGCCGAAACTGCCGGGCGCGATGGTCAAGCCCCAGGGCGAGTTGAGCACTCCGCCGGAGACCAGGCGTTGTTGGCCGCTGCCATCCAGATTGAACACGTTGACAAAGCCGTGATGCGGCCCACTGACGTCGTCATGCATAGTATCGTCTTGCTTGGCGTAGGTGACGTAGATTTTGTTGCCGATTGCCTGGACATTAAAGGGAGCATATCCCTTGGGCAGGCTTGGATCGGTGAATGCCCCCGCGGGCAAGGTGGTCACAAGATTGAAGCTCGTGTCATATACATCGATGGTCCCGGCGCTGAAGTTAGCGGCGTAGAGCAGCGTATGGCCGCTGGAGTCAGTCGCCAGGGTGAGTCCCTTGTAAACCGCTCCGTTGGCGGGGCCGGGATGGGCGGTGGTGGGCACGGCAATGATGCCATGTGTGCCGTCAACCGACGGCGCCCAGCCGATGATGGTGCCGTCCTCGGTGGCGAACAAAAAGACTGCCGGAGCTGTGGTGGTGCCGTTGGTAATCCTAAACCCCGGATTGGAGGCGGAAAGGGTGGTGTTGAAGACGGTTCCCGTGGGCGTGCCCGACGCGCCCAACGGATCGCCGGGTGAGGGGATTTTCACCATCAGGGCTTGGGCCGTTCCCGCCGTGTTGTAAAGCGTGGACAAGCTCGAGCCGTTGTCGGAGATCCACAAGGGGCTCGTATCGCTGGTAGCGATGCCCCAGGGGTTGACAAGGTTGGCGTCCTGAAACGTGGCCACGCCGGGCAAGTCTGAGACCAAGTTGGTTTGCAGGACATTGCCCGATAACACGCAACGCGTTTCCAGCATTTCCACCACCAGGCTCGCTTTGTGAGCGGGCCGAGCCTTTCGGCTGGGTCGAGTCGATAGCAGGTCCCCTACCATGTGATCCTCCTTTCGATGAGCGGTGCATCGCGATCAGCAAGCAATGGATGCCGCAAACAATGGCCCACTAAGGCATTGCGGCTGTCGCCGATGGGGCGTGATTTGGCAAGGGAACGGTGGCGGTCAAGCGCGACACCCCATCGCGCGCAACGTCCCCCCTCCCGCACCCGTGGTGGAGCCGCCGCTTCCCTGCCCGCAATGAGTTGTTGGAGTTGAAAGGTGCAAATCCGATACCGCCAGGAGCACCTTGTCCACTCGATTGGCGACAAGTGGCTGAAGGTGAATGCTTGCATGCCAGTGATGCAGCGGCAGAAGGCGGGGGCGATACTCGCGTCTCGCTTTGGTGGCATGGCCACCGCCGGCGAGCTGGTAGACCGGGTTGATGAACTCATCCGGCGGTTAACGCCCAGGAGCATTCTTGGCCTTCTTGCTGTTCGGTTTAACCTCAGAAGTCGGCCTGATGGAGGG
>DASRAT010000755.1:0-5090 GCA_035638015.1 Gemmataceae bacterium
CCGCGGCAATCAGCAACGCATCAGACTTGCCACAGCAGAAACGAACGAGATCTTGTGTTGCCGCCGAAAAAGCGCTGCCAGGCGCGGCAGCAACGCCAATGTCGCAAACCAGATGACGAATGAACTCCACGTCGCTCCCGCCATAGCCAATCGACCGAATGTCCGCCAGCACGTACCAGGCCCCTTCAGGTACAAAACACTTCAGCCCAACGCCCTCCAAAGCCTGGCAAAGCTGGCCGCGGCGGCGCTCGGTGTCGCTCTTGAGCGCGGCAAAGTAAGTGTCTGGCAATTGCAACGCCGTGATGGCCGCAACCTGAAGCGGACTGGCCACGCCGCCGGCCGCCACGTCATTCAAAGCCCGCAGATACGAAGTGAGCAATGGCGACGCCGCGACATACCCCAACCGCCAACCTGGCACCCCAAACGTCTTGGAAAGACTGCCGATCAGAAAAGTCCGCTCCCGCATGCCCTCGACTTGCACCATCGAAACATGCCGACGGCCGTCGAACACGAGATGCTCATAAACTTCATCGCAAATGCAAAACAAACCGTGTCGCTGGCAAAGATCCGCGATGAGCTGCAATTCGGTAGCGCTGAAAACCTTGCCCGTGGGATTGTGCGGACTGTTGAGCAGCACCGCCCTGGTCCGCGGCGTGCACGCGGCCGCCAATTCCGCCGGATCAAACAACCACGGACCTTGCCACGTCGTGGGCCGGTGAAGCCGCACCATTCGCTGGACCGCCTCGCAAGCCATGATCGCCGGCGGAAAACCTTCATAGCTGGGTTCAAAGCAGATGACCTCATCGCATGGCGAAAGCGTCACAGCCAGGGCCAAAAACAGTGCTTCGGTAGCACCGCAGGTGACGGTGATTTCCGTGCGAGGATCGAATTCCAGACCATGATGCCGCCGCAGAGAGTCCGCAACTGCTTGCCGCAAAGCAATGGTTCCCCAGGGATCGGGATAACCAAAATGGCCGCGCACAGCATTTGCTGCCGCTTCGACGACTTCCGGCGGCGGCGGGTAATCCGGGGCGCCAAGGCCCAGATCAATGGCCCTATGCTCACGGGCCAGACGCGCAATCGCATCGACGGCGAACTCCGCGCCAGGGCGCACACGGCGCGTCAGGGGTTGTGCTAGGCCAGGAGCGGATCGAAGGGCCATTGCCAGGTCCTCCCAGCACGAAGCACGTTTGTAGCACCAGCCAATTGGCTACGGTTCACAGCAACTCGTCAGCCACTTCCAGCAAATCATGAGCACTCATCATGCAACCCGCACCAACGTCAACCGGAAGAGACAAACGTGCCGAGGCGGGCAAAGTCGAAACAGCTCTTCATGCCAGCGCCGTTTCGCCGCGCCAAAATCAGGAACATCCAGGCGGGATACGCGGACGTCAAAGAGTAGATGACAGTCGTCTTGCATTTCCGGGTCGCTTTCAATGCGCACATCAACTTTCAGTGCGCTGGGGAAAAGCCGTTCAAGCGTCGCACGAATTTCGTCGAGCAAAGGCGCGACCCCATGCAGAGCTGCGAAATCCACCACCTCCGCGGGCCAAGGTGAGATGGTCGGAGATTTGATTGCGGAGGGCATGAAAATCGGCTCCTTGAAGAAAAGCGAATCCCAATATTGGCGGCAAGATCATTCTACCTGAAACGCTTCGCGCCCGGAATCACCAGGCGCATCAAATACATGTGCTGACTCCTGTGCATCAGGTCAACCTCCAACGCGAATTCGAACTCGCCCTGATTAATTAGCTTGAGCAGTGTATAGGAGCAGCGGCAATACTTGTCTTTGTTGATCATGTCCATCAAATCTTGCACCTTCTTTTTTTGCTGTAGATTCGCATCAATGACGCCGCAGATCGTCATGCGCGCTCGCGCGCGAAACGAATCCTCCTGTGCTTCTGGCGCCAGCGGTCCAGCATTTACTTTTGTGATCCGGAAGCCTTTAAATTCAAATGGCGAGCGTGCCGTCAAGTCATAAAGTTCGTCCAGCCAAGAATAGGCGTTCTCGATCCACTCACGCAGTGCTTCGAGGTATTTGATCTCCGTTTCCAAGTCCTTCAATTGTTTATCGCACTGGCTTTTTTTGCGCCGCAATTCATCTAGTGAGTGTTGCACCTGTTCCTGCCCGACGTCGGATTCAAGGCTGATCAGGCGAGTGGCATGCACCTTGTGGGCACTAGCTTCTCGAATTGGCAGGCCCGGTGGTATACGGCCGACAAAAATATTCCTGAATGCCATGTCGGCATACCTGCGCTCCTCCATCGGCCTGATGAGCGCCGGGATGAACTCGCCCGACGGGCCCAACCATGCCACAAAACCGCCCAGCCCCGGAGGAACCTTTTGCATACCGGCCACGGCATCGATCACGGACAAGCGGGCAAGCTCCAGACCGAATTTTTTCTGTGGCTTTTGGTCCGCATCATGGATCACAAGCGCCTCGAAGGTCATTTGCACGTTGAGCGTTTGTCCTGCTCCCGGATCGGTGCGTTCAATGGTAAGCGCTTTGACGCGGTGCATCCGCGGCCTTTGTTGGAATGCAACGAGAAATGTGACAAGGGCCTCTAAGTCCGCTTTGAATCGAACGGCGTAGTTAATGCCGGTGTAAATCGGCGCTTTGCCATTCTTGCCGACATGAGTGACGGGCGATATGACGTCGGACAGCGCCGGCGGAAATTCCACCAGCTGGAGGCCGCATTCGTCGATGAGCCAAAGCAACTCCCTTTTGTAGTAATTGCGCGCATCGTAAAGGTCGCCCTGCAAACTCATCCTTATCCATTGCTCCAGGCGCGGCCGGCTCTTGTTGACGTCGGCGATCTTTCTTTCGGCCTGCCCGATTTGTTCCTCCAACTCTTTAATCTGCTGGTCAGGCGGGCGGGTATCGCCTTGAACGGGCGACGCCTTGCCGGCTGCAAACTGCTTGTCCGCCTTCATTTTATCTGCGCTGGCCTTGGACTCCTGCAGTTGAGCTTCCAGCTTGGCAATCTTCGCCGAGGCTTTGGCGGCGGCGGCTCGCTCCTCTTCGGCAAGCTTTTCCGCGGCCGCTTGGGCTTGCTGAGCCTTCTGAAGGGCATCGCCGTCGCCGCAACCTGAGAGGAAGATAACGGCGACCAACGCCAAGCATGTTCGAACCGCGCTGGTTGTCATCTATACATCTCTCCTCATTTCCCGCTGGCCTTCTTCTTGCTCGGCATATACTTCGCGCCCCACTCCATGACCGATTTGTGCTCGGCCGCGGTGAAAGTGTGGCCGCCGGTGTGCATGTAAAAACCAAGCTCGCCGTTGACGACTGCCACATCCGCCTTGGGCATCTCCTTGGTCCCCAGGCCCGTTTTACCCAGGAGTTTGTAAACCGGATCGGCCGCGACGCAGGCCTCAAACTGGCCCTTGGCATCGACCCACAGCTCCTGCGTGCCGCCCGTGATGTAACATAAACGCGGCGCTACCAGGGCTATGAAATAATGCGAGTCGAACGGCATGTCGTTCCAGCGGCCAACCCATTTCTTGACGTTGGCGCAGTAATTCTGAGCGTAAAGCTGAGCCTGGTCATCGAGCGATTCGCCGAAATCGCGGCGAATAATCGCCGCGCCCATGCGGCCGGAGGAAGTCGGCACCACCATGAAGATGCGCGGTTCCAGGGCCGCGGTGCACAGCACTTGTTTGCCGCCTGTGGAGTGGCCGGAGATGCAAATGTAGCGGGCGTCCACGTCCGGGTCGGTTTCCAAATAATCAATGGCGCGGGAAAAGCACCAGGCCACGATGCGATAGTTGCCCCAGAAATCGCCGGGCTTCGGTTGACCCTTGGGCGGTGACGTCATGTTGATGAGCGTGCCTGTCGGCGAACTGATGCTGCCATAGCCCCAGCCCATCGACAAACACTCTTGCTGGCTTAAGCCGCCGAAAAACACGGGCACCTTGCCGGCGCCCGCGGGCAATACAAGAGTGATGGTAATTGTGTTGCCGCCGCCCCCGCCTTTGCCGCCTTTACCTCCGCCGGCCGGCGCGGGCGAACCATCCGCGCCGACCAGCGTGCCGACAATCGTTTTTCTGATGACCGTGCCATCATTGGTGTTGCTGGTGACCTTCCAAACCACTTTCGGCGCGTTGGCGGGAACAGTGCCATAAAACTCCGTTTCAACAATCTTGACAATCTCCGGCCGGCGCTGCTTGAGCCAGGTCTCCGCGTCATTCACGGGGCTGCCGTTGCCCATTAGCAACGGGTCGGGCAGTTTGTAAACACCGATCTCGGCCAGGTCATAGTTTGTCCAGTGGCCGCTGTTGGCCCAGCGGTAAAGGTCCGTCCCAGGAACCTGCTTACCACCTTCCTTCTTGTAAAAATTGTTCCGCTTGCTCGAAGTGTAACCCGGCGGCGGCTTGGTCAGACTCTCGATATTACGAACGTCTCCCGGAGGCTCCGGGATGGGCCGCTTCGGGTTGAAGACGATCTTGGGCAGATCGCCTTGGGCGCCCTTGGCGGGCGGCTGAGCGGAAAGGCCGGAGGCGCCCAAAGTCACAAGGCCGACGCAAGCGCCGAATCCAACAAAGCAGCGAACGCCGGCATTCAAAGGTTGCCTGGATGGAGTGGACATGAGAGGCTCTCCACAACGGATTGTCGTTTGTTATGTAATGTCAATGAATGTGGGCCGGCCTTCCCAGGCCGGCCATGAAAGCAAGCGTTTGCAACAACTTTTTTGCGTTGTTAAGTCGTCTTCACCAAGGCCGGCCTGGGAAGGCCGGCCCACTTTTGACACAGTGATCGAACATCACTTCACTTCTTGATTCCAATCAACTCATGCACCTTCGGCATCACCGCCTCGGCCCAGATCTCATAGCCCTTGGCCGTCGGGTGCAGCCCATCCTTCATGATGTCGACCGGAATGTTGCCGCTTTTGTCGAGGAACTTTTCGCCAATGTCCAGGTAATGCACATATTTGCCGTCATGTGATTTGGCGATGATCTTGTTGATCTCGGGCACGGTTTTGTTCAAGCCTCCCCCCTTGCCGCCGGAGCGTGGAAACACGGCCAGCAACAATACCTTGGCCTTGTCGTGCTTCTTGCGAAAGCGATCGACCACGGCATTGATGCCCTCG
>DASRAT010000756.1:0-2993 GCA_035638015.1 Gemmataceae bacterium
AAGTTGTTCCATTCCCAGACGATCTCGCCCGTGGTTTTGCCGGTCGGCTTGACCTCGATGACCGAATCGAAATGCACCGCGCCGCCGCCCCTGCGTCCCACCGCCGCGGCCTGTTCCGCCGTTTTCTTGTCCCAGGTCAGCATCAGCACGTTGCCGCTCGGCAGCTTGATGACATCATGATGTTGCCGCCGCTCGGGCGTGCATTTGTAATCCCAGACCAGCTCGCCGTTCCAGTTGAACTCCTGAATGCGGCCGCCGTCAGGGCCGCCCCCGCCGCCCATGCCCTTGGCGTCCAGCAGCACGCAGGGGCGAAGGAGATTGCCGTTGGCCAAAAGATAAGCGCTGCTGGCCGGCGTCGCCGCCCCTTCCCAGGTACGGACGACGTGGCCGGTCATGTCGATCAGGAATGCCTTGGTGGAGCTGAGGGGGCAAAAGAGTGTGTAGCCCTGGAAGGCTTTGGGGTCGTTGACGTTCAGGCCGAGTTTGGATTGCGGGCCGGGCTTGGCGTCTTTTTTGGGGGGTTGAGGTTTGGCGGGGTCCTGGGCGGTGGCAAAGGTGGACGACAACAGGCCCACGGTGAGCGTGGCGAAACAGAACAGGCGCATCATTGCAGATACCTCTTTTGTGCGAGAACAAAAAAGACGCCAAGGGTGGAGTCTATAGCGACATTGCCGGGACTCCGATGAAGCCAGACCCGTTTACGGGTCTTTCCGCGAAGCGGTCTTAGGCCCGCCGTTTACGGCGGGTGGTGCGACGCCTCGAAATCCGCATAGCCCCGCTTACGGGGCTACCGGCGTTGGAAATCTGCCGATTGATTCCGTTCGCTCATGGCTAAAGCCAAACTACGAGAAGCCCCGTAAACGGGGCTGACGGCGTTGGGTTGGGCCGGCTGACCCGCCATAAACGGCGGGCCTAAAACCGCTTCGCGAAAGGCCCGTAAACGGGCCTGGCCGGATAGCATTGCCTGAAAGGGCGTGAGCGTCCGACTAGATCGCAGATGCTTCACGCCCTTACGTTACAGGGTGTACCCAATTCTGCGAAACCGCCTTACTTCGCCTTATACATCTCTTCCAGCATCCTCCCCGCCGCTAATGTCACGCCGTAATCACTTTGGGGGCGTTGCGGACGCTGTCACAGTCCCTGGGAACAAACGGTTAACATCCAATTCGACAACGTGGTCGGCGCCACAAAAATTGGCGTCCATGTACTCTAAACAGCCCTGGTGGCCCAAAAGCGGGTAAGCCAGGGGAGCCGATGAAAAACCCACTTTCGCGCGCCAGCGCCAAACAATGCCGCTTTGCTCCAATTCAAGTTCAGCGGATTGAAACTCAATGGAATAACTCTGGCCACGCCAATGCAGCTTGTCCTGGTGCCCACCTAGTACCACGCCGATCAACGGGGCCACTTCACTGGGAAAAACCGTGGCTTCCGACCCGGTATCGATCAAGGCATGGCGGAACCGTCGCGATTTCCCCAGGCCTCCAATACGAACAGGCACAAATGGCCGTCCCGGCGCGGGCACGACTGCCAAAGGTCCGGCTTTGTTTTCAGCACCCAACGACTCCGGGGTCTTGCCAAAAAGGGTCCGCAAACGCCGGAACATCCAGGCCCATTTGCCCGGTGTGGCACCTTTGCGTCGCGCCGTCACCGGCAGTATTTGGTATGGATAACGGAGCATTACTGAAACTCGGCGCCAGAAAAAACCATATTGCTGTCCGCTACGCGCAGCAGGAATACTTCCTCTGGGTTTTCGCCAGCTTCGATAACGCGCCTGTCAAGCTCCACCAAATCCTTGGCATGGGCGATTATGTGCGAGCCGTCGGCACTTTGAGCCACCCACAAGCCCGCGAGTTTGCGCAAATCCTCCATTGGCACTGAGTTGTCAGTCAAAGTAGTTTGTGATCCAAGCGATTCAGGACGCGAT
Source organism: Gemmataceae bacterium (assembly GCA_035638015.1). Taxonomy (GTDB): domain Bacteria; phylum Planctomycetota; class Planctomycetia; order Gemmatales; family Gemmataceae; genus DASRAT01. The sequence continues at coordinate 1,925 of DASRAT010000756.1, forward strand.
CCGATCATCGTCGGCGTCTCCGCAAAGAATTTTCATTTGGTATTACTGGTTGAACCGTAGCAGACCAAAAGCGGGTTGGGCTAGTGCAGTATTCCCCTTACTTGGCCTTATACATCTCCTCCAACGTCTTCCCCGGCGTCAGTTCACGCCCCTTGAGCGCCGGATACTCCGGATCAATGCGAGTCGCCCGAAACATCGATCCGCCGCCAAGACCGCCGGGGCCTTTGCCGCCACCCGGAGGTCCGCCTTTCTTGGCATCGCCCCCGCCCTTGGGCGGCGACGGATTGGCGAATTTCCAGACCAATTCCTTTTCAGGAGTGACTTCCCACAGCACGCCGGTCATGCCTTCGCAAATGAGCGTGTTGCCGTTGGGCAAACGCTGAACACCGGAAATCACCATGGAATAAAGGTCAGATTTGTTCGGCGCGGCATAGCTCCAGATCGCTTTTTCCGGGCCGTAAGATTTGCCCTTGGCGAGCGGATAAACGCCGTTGGCGTCAGGCGTCGGAATCACGATTTCATCGGCGGTGGAATAGGTGCCGTCCGCTCGGCGGGTGCCGTTGTTGAAACAAATGATGTGGCCGGCGCCCGGATAGCCTTCCGGAATCCAGTGGGCATTGTGCTGTGCGAAAAGCTGCTGATCCTTGGCCGTGCCCGCGCGGTAAGCGCGCGGATTGCCCCAGCGGTAGAGCAAGTCGCCGCCCTTGCCGCTCTTGCCGCCCTTGTGGCTGGCGGCTTCCGCGGTCGTCGTGCTGTGGTCGATAATCCAGAACTCGCTGAAACCGTGGACGCTGACCATGATCTGGTCCAGCTTGGCGTTATAGGTGACGCCATTGATGTGCGTCCAGTCGGCTGTGGCCTTGCCGCCGCCGCCGATGTAGCCGATGCCTTTGAGCTTGTCCAAATCCTTGCCCTTGGCGATGGCGGTGAAGCCTTCGCTGAAGTTGACATCGATCAACTCCGGGTGCTCGGCGACGTTGCCGTAGTGGGCCTTGGTCGAATCGTTGTCCTGAATCAGATGATCCCAGATATGCCATTTCCAGACGATCTCGCCTTCGGATTTGCCCTT
>DASRAT010000757.1:0-9292 GCA_035638015.1 Gemmataceae bacterium
AGTACATTTCCGAGCGCGTCCGCCTCTCCGGCATTCTAAAGGATTTCCCTAACGTCGACGGCGTCGTGGCGGTCACCCACAAGGCCGGCTGCGCGATGCAGTACGACGGCCCCGATCACAACCAGCTCGACCGCACCCTCGCCGGCTTCGCGAAGCACGCGAACGTCGCCGCGTACATCCTCATCGGCCTCGGCTGCGAGACCGGCCAGGCGACGCACCTGATCGAGGGCCAGGGGCTGATCCAGCTCAACGGCTCCTCGGCAAAACCCACTGTCTTGACTATCCAGGATTGCGGCGGCATCGGCAAAACCGTAGACGCCGGCGTGCGCGCCATCGCCGAACTGCTGCCGCGTGTCAACGACATTCGCCGTGTGCCGCTGTCGCTCGACAAAATCATCCTCGGCACCAACTGCGGCGGCTCCGACGGCAACAGCGGCGTCACTGCCAATCCCGCCCTCGGCGTCGCCTCGGACCTGCTAGTCGCCCACGGCGGCACGAGCATTATCGGCGAAACCCCTGAGATTTACGGGGCCGAACACCTGCTGACACGCCGCGCCGTCACCCGCGCCGTCGGCGAAAAACTCGTCGAACGCATCAAATGGTGGGAATGGTACACCGGCATCTTTGGCGCCGAGATCAACAACAACCCCTCCCCCGGCAACAAAGACGGCGGCTTGACCACCATCTTTGAAAAATCATTGGGCGCCATCGCCAAGGGCGGCAGCACCGCCCTGGTGGACGTAGTCGGCTACGCCGAACCGGTCAAAGCCAAAGGCTTCGTCGTCATGGACACCCCCGGCTACGACCCCGTGAGCATGACCGGCATCGTCGCCGGCGGCGCCAATGTCCTGGTCTTCACCACCGGCCGCGGCTCCGTCTTCGGCTGCAAACCCGCACCATCGATCAAGGTCGCGACCAACTCCCCGATGTACCATCACATGATCGACGACATGGACATCAACGCCGGCTCAATCCTGGAAGGAACCACGGTAGAGGAAGTAGGGCGACAGATCTTCGAGGAAATCATCGCCGTGGCCAGTGGCAAAAAAACCAAAAGCGAACTTAACGGTGTAGGCGAAGAAGAGTTCGCACCGTGGAGCATCGGGCCAACGCTGTGAGCGAGACATTGTGCGACATTCCGATCTTGTTCCCACAACTAGCGCCAGACCCTTGGCGTTATAGCGTCACCCTTTACCCAATCGTCTTTTGACACCCGGTGCCCTTGATCCAATGATCGGCTCGCGTGGTCAACTATGCATTTTGAGCCAGTGATTCCCATCGAAAGGGTTGGTTCATGTCATCATTGCGCATCGTTGTTTTTGGCTGCTGGAGCGCCATGGCCAGCGTCGGCGGCGACAACAAGGTATTGCCTCCTTATAGCAGGCCGACGCTGATCGCCCATCGGGGTGCGTCCGGCGACGCACCGGAACACACCAAGCTTGCATATGAGCTTGCGCTCAAACACGGCGCCGACTTCGTTGAGCCGGATTTGCAAATCACCAAGGACGGAGTGCTCGTCTGCATGCACGATACCAGCCTGCAGCGTACCACCAACGTGGCCAAGGTCTTTCCTGATCGGGCCAAGATGGTCAACGGCAAGAAGAGCTGGCCCGTGGCCGAGTTTACCTTGGCCGAGATTCAAAAGCTCGACGCAGGGTCGTGGAAGGGAGCGCAGTTCGCCGGCGCGCGAGTGCCCACTTTTCAGGAAGCGATCGACCTGGTGAAGGGCAAAGCCGGGCTTTTTCCCGAGACCAAGGCGCCAGAGGTCTATGGCAAGCTCGGTCTGGACATGGAAAAGCTGTTGATGCAGTCCCTCAAAAAAAACGGCCTCGATAAGCCAGGCGCCGATCCGAAAACACCGGTCATCATCCAGTCGTTCAGTGCCGAGAGCCTCAAAGTGCTGCGGAAAGACCACGGCTGCAAATTGCCGCTCATTTACCTGATCTCCAAGGGTGAGTTGAACAAGGACCACCTCATCAATGTGAAAGCATTCGCGGACGGGATTGGCCCGAGCAAAGCTGTTGTGCTGGCCCGGCCGGAGCTCGTAAAGGACGCCCACGCCCTGGGAATGAGCGTGACGGTGTACACCTTCAGCTCTGGCCAGACCGGCAAGTTCAAAAACGTGCGCGAGGAGATGGCGTATTTTCTGAATGAGCTGCGGGTGGATGCGGTGTTCACGGATAATCCGGATCAGTTTCCGCGGAAGTAGCGGGTCGCAATAGCCATCACGTGCGCAATCAGAACAGCATTTGAATTGCCGCTTGCGAATGCTCAAACCCTCGCGTATCTTGAGCATTCACTCGAATTCTGCGTATCGACGACTCTCAAGAGGTGGAACCGATGACCAAGATCACTCGCCATGGGCTGCGGCCCCTCTGCACCTGGCCTGGCGTCATACTGACGCTCTTCGTCCTCTTCGGTCTGACCGCGTTTTACCAGGCGCAGCCAGCGATCGCCCAGACCAAAGCCGACCTGCTGCGTGGCGAATACGGCCGCTATCGCGCCAACAGTGATCTGCTATATTACCATCTTGACATCCGCGTCGAACCGGAAAAGAAAAGGATCAGCGGCAAGAACACGATCCGTTTCAAGATGCTCAAGGACGACAACCGCATTCAGCTCGACCTGGCCGCCGCGCTGGCCGTCGACAAGATTGTTCTCGGCGAAACCAAACTCAAATACGAGCGCGACAACGGCGCCGTCTTCGTGGATTTTCCGGAAACGCTCAAAGCGGGCCGCGAAGTCTCCATCGATTTTTACTACTCGGGCACACCGCTCCAGGGCGGCCGCTTCGGCGGTTTCGTCTTCACCAAAGACCCCAAGGGCCGGCACTGGATATATACCTCCTGCGAAGGCCAGGGCGCCAGCGTCTGGTGGCCGAACAAGGATCAGTGGAAGGACAAGGTCGACTCGATGGACATCAGCGTTGCCGTCCCCAACGACCTGGTGGACGTTTCCAATGGCAAATTCATGGGCAAAAAAGACCTCGGGGACGGCTATACCCAGTGGAACTGGCACGTCTCCTATCCCATTAACAATTACTGTGTCTCCCTGAACATCGGCAAATATGAGCAGTGGTCTGACAAGTACAAAGACGTACCCATGGACTTTTTCGCCCTGCCCGAAGACCTCGAAAAAGCCAAGAAGACATTCACTCAGGCCAAGGGCATGCTCGAAGCCTATGAGCACTACTTTGGCGAATATCCATTTAAGAAAGACGGTTACAAACTGATCCAGGTGCCGTATTCCGGAATGGAACATCAGAGCGCGGTCACGTATGGCAACGGCTTCAAAAACGGCTACCTGGGCCGCGACTGGACCGGCGTCGGCATCAGCCCGCGTTTCGATTTCATCATCGTTCATGAAAGCGGCCACGAGTACTTCGGCAACTCCGTCAGCGCTGCCGACCGCTCCGATATGTGGATTCACGAGGGGTGGACAACCTACCTCGAGGCCTTGTATGTCGAGTACCACTGGGGCAAGGCCGACGGGCTCAAATACCTGAACGGGTACCAGAAGAAAGTGGCCAACAAACAGCCGATTGTGGTCAAACGCGGAGTCAACAAAAGTCCGTCGCAGGACCAGTATTTCAAGGGCGCCCTTTTCCTCAACACACTCCGCAGCGTCGTGGACGACGACAAGGCGTGGTGGAAGCTGCTGCGCGGGTTCTACGACACCTACAAGTATCAGGCCATCATGACCGAGGACATCGTCGAATACTTCAACAAGCACACCGGCAAAAACCTGACGCCGATTTTCGACCAATACCTGCGTCGGGCCGCTTTGCCGGTGCTGGAGTTGAAATTCGACAGTGCCAAAGGTGAAGTCGACTATCGCTGGAAGGCCGATGAGAAGGCATTTGCGATGCCGATCCGCGTGGGCACGACAGACAACTGGCAGATCATTACGCCCACGACCACCTGGCAAACGCTGAAGACGCCGTTGACGAAGGACAAGCTGCAGGTCGCGACAAACCTGTATTACATTGGCGTAAGCAAGTCGTAGGCTTAGCTGAGCCGGAAGCGTAAGCGACGGTCCGCGCTGGCCGTCGCTCACGCTTCTTACCGGCATTGCCAACTAGTCCCCTCCCTTGCCACCCTTGCCCTTGCCTTTCTTGGCATAAGCCGCCGAATCCGCTGCCGCCCGCGTTTCGACTCCGGGATTCTGCAGGAAGCCCAAATCGCGGAACCAGTCGATGAACCGTAAGTGCCAAGTTCCAAAGGGCGTGTTTTTGCGGTCGGTCAGCCCTCCCGTCGAACCGCTGCCCGGGTGGTGCCCATTGGCGTAAATGTGCATTTCGAGGTTGGGCACGCTCACTTTGAGCATGGCGGCAAAATATTCATCCGCCCAGACCGCATGGTTTTGATCGCCCGAGCCGGCGCAGACGATGAACGACGGCGGCGTGGTTTTCGGAATAGGCGGCGAAGCCCCGCGCGTGAAAGGCGTCGGGCCGGGATAAACGATGCCGACAAAGTCAGGTCTCGATGAGATACCCGCCAGTGGATCAGCCGGATCATTGTTCGCCTTGTCAAAGGCTTCAAACGCGATCGCCGCCGGGGCCGCCAATTCGGCGCCCGCCGAGAAGCCCATGATTCCAATGCGGTTGGGATCGATGCGCCATTCCTTGGCGTGGGCTCGGACCATGCGAATCGCCTGTTGAGCGTCATACACGGCGTCGGTCTTGGCGTTGTAGCCGTCCTTGCGCAGGCGATTGCGCAGGATGACGGTGTTTACGCCATAGTTGTAAAAGAACGGCACAAAGTCGGCAGCTTCGGTGCCCACGTTCAGCGTATTGTGCCCGCCCCCCGCCACCAGGATGACGCACGACCCGGTGTTCAAGCTCTTGTCCACCAGATGCACTTCAATGGACGGATTGTGGATATTGACGATGCTGCCGATTCGCCCCGGCACGTCCTTGTTCATGTTGTACTTTTCGGCCTCGCGCACCTTGTCTGCCTTGAGATATTTCGAGCCGGCCGGATACAGAGTCACCACGATGCCGCCCGGCAGGATGGCCTGCGGAGCATACGGCTGGTCGGTCACTGGCCCGGGCTTGGGGATGGCCTGCGGAGCCGGCGCCGGCTGCAACTGAGCCTTCGGCGCCGGTTCGGTCTTGGGTGTGGTATTTTGGCCGCTGGCGAAATCGATAGCCAAAGCAGAGCCGAGCAAGAGCACGACACTCAGCTTGATGGGATGCGTTTTCACGATGCGCCAGGGATTCATGGCAACTCCTTGGAAGGCATAAGAGGACAAGCGTTATGCGGGATACGCGGATTATTGAACCAGAAGGGCGGAAAGGCAAACAAAAAGCCGGACAAGGGACTGGGCGGGGCGAGCCAAGCAAACGGGGAGTTTGCCGCAAAAGTGTGAGGCAGGCAGGATGCGGCTAAACCGCCACCGCGCAAACGCCCCGAATGCGCACAATCAGGCCATCTCTGAACGTAAACTGCTGCGACCAATGCACGTCATAGGCTGTTTCCGTCGCGCGCACGCGGCCCTGCTCCCGGCCAATCACCACAATATGGTCTCCATACGCCGTCATCGCCAGCAACTCAGCTTTTTGCTCCGCCAGCGCGGCATAATTCGCCCGCGCTGCCGCATTGACCTCATGGCGGCCTTTCCATTGGCCGAAAATCGGCAATAGCGGCGGACCGCTCAACTCCATCTCGACTTCCTCGGCCGTGAGCGCCGCGACTGCCTCGAAATCTCCACGCGCGATGGCGCCGAAGCACTCTTGCAGCCGCTGCATGTTGACGGCCGATAATTCGCCGTCGGTTGCATTGGCAGGGCCTTCCAAACGTTTGAAAAAACGCTCTGTCGTGTCGGGGTGAAAGCTAACGGGGTCCATGCGATCCTCAACTCGAAGCTATGGGCTTAGGCGCATGTAATCTTCGGACGCATTGTAATGCTGATTTGTCAGGCATGGAAGAACTTACCTCAATGTTTTCTTCTGCGTGGCGATCGATTACCAAAACGCGCATGCGCTCAATCTTTCCTGGGCGGAAGCCGGAAAATGTAGGCCGTGCCCCAAGGATTGCCGGTAGCGAAATGGCGCCCGTCGGGTGCGAATGCCAACGCCAAAATAGAATGCCTCAGCCGCCACGATTGAATGCAAGCCCCCGTTTTCACGTCCCACAACAAAACCTCGGCGCACCCGTCCCAGGCCAGCAGGGTTTGGCCGTCCGGCGAAAACGCGAGAAGGTTGAAGCTGCTGTCCTGTTCGGTCAGAACTTTCCCCGGCGTAATGTCATTGCCATTGACATGCCACAGCCGGATATTGGCGTCACCGCTTGCCGTGGCCAGCAACTTGCCGTTGGGCGCGAAAACGGCCGCGCGCACAATGTTCCTGTGGCCCGCCAAGCTGGCAATCATCTTGGGCTTCGCGCCGGCAAAGTCCCAGGCCACGACCTCGCCAAATTCCTCAAATTCGTCTTGATTCTTGCGGGTTAGCAACCCGCCCGCTGCGATTACCAACTTGCTGACGGGGCTGACAGCAACGGTGAAGATGTTGCCCTTGGGATTGGTTATCAGCGCTTGGAAAGCGGCTTTGTCGCCTTTCAAATGCCAAATGCTGAGGCCCGAATCCGCATCTTTTTTCTTTTGCTCGCCGGCGTTCACTTGATCGAAGTCAAAATCGGGCGTCGTCGCAGCGTAAACCGATTGGCCGTCATTGGAAAAGACTGCTTTCCCTGCTGCATGCGGTTGGACCTCGAGCTGTTGAGCCAACGCCAATTTACCGCCGTCGAGTTTCCACAATGAAACAGCGTTTGCTTCGGTCCCTGCACTGGCCCAAAGTTTGCCGCCAGGGGCGGATGTCAGGGATTGCACTCGGCTTCGATCATTGACTGTTAGTGCCACTACCGGCTTGCCGGAGGCGAAATCCCAAAGACAAATCTTTCTGTCGAACCCACCTGTCAACAGCGATTTGCCGTCCGGTGTAAACGCCACGCTGGTGACGCGGGCTTGATGGCCAGGACTGGTGATCCGCCTGGCGGGTTTAGCGCCGGTCAGGTCCCAGGCTTGAATCCGGCCAAGCGACTGGCAGTCGCCGACCAACAATGTCTTGCCATCCGGCGTCATGGCGAGTGCTTCGAATCCCGAATAATCGTCGCCGTCAATGATTTCGTCTTTTGGTGCAGGCGCCGTCAAATCAACGAGTCGCAAGGAAAAGAGTTTTTCGCCGCGTTTGAATATGCTTGGAACATGCTCGGCATCCGTGCCGATGTAAGCAAATTTCCTTCCCTCGGGATCCCAGGCAAGCTGATCGCTAAAAAAACGCGTCTTGGCGCTTACATAAATGAGCTTGGCGTCTTTGCCCGCCAAATCATAAACACGGATGCGATGATCCTCAGCCAGCGTGATCATTCGTCGCTGGTCAGCGGACACGCGAAACGTTTTGATGATGGATGAGGCGGGCAATGCCAGCGTCTTTGTCACCTTCTTTTTCATCCAGTCCACCAGCACGATTTGCATTTTGCCGGGATTTTCGTTGGTGCCGGTTCCCTCCAGGACAATCATGGCCACGCCTTGGCCGCGATTCATGAGGCGAACGCCGCCAATAACGTGCTTGTCGGGCAGGGCGAATTTGCTGAGCAAAACACGGGATTCCGACTTTTCCGGCAGGGCTGAAAGGTCAACGAGGCGGACCTCGGCTTCGCGCGTCGTGCCTCCTTCATAAAAAAGTCTGGCCACAACGAGCTTTTCGCCCTGAAATTCAAGCGAATGCCATAAAGGGTAAAGGGGCTCAGAAAAAAAGTACAAGGGCATGACGGGTGTGAATTTGTCGCCTTTAATTTTCCAAAGCTCAGGCTGACGAGGGCGTGCTCGCGTCGGATCACCGAACGGCATGGGGCCCTGAATGTGGCTAGGCGGAACCAAAATGATCCTCTTGCCGTCCGCCGCGCCTGCAATGAAGCTTGGACCATCAATGCCGTAAATATCCAGTGGATTGCCCGCAGGCGTCGCATCCAGCAAGGCCATCGTGTTCGAGTCCCAAAGCTGGATGCCGTTCCAGCTTTGCGTAATCATCCTTCCCGGCGACGTTACGTGAATCCCTTTGAGGGCAGGCCATGTGTCACGTATCCAACCCCGGCTCGACCCCGCCACCGCCACCACGTCCGCCGGCAGCCCAGCTCGCTCTTCTTCTGGAATTTGTGCCGCTTGCAGCTTGTCCAGCGGCGAACCCTGGGCGGCCGCTGACGTCGCCAGTGCGGCCATCGCTATCAGGCTCAAGCACAACCGTTTCAACATGGGAAGCTCCTGTCGTTTGCTATTCCTTCCCCGCCGCTAATCTTACGCAGATTTCGATTCGACAGGAATGTTGACGGCCGATATTTCGCCGTCGGTTGCATCGGGCGCGCCTTCCAAACGTTTGAAAACCGCTCTGTCGTGTTTTTACAAGCGGATTGCCAGTCAAGTTCACCGCCTGTTGCAAACCCAGCCGTCATCCTTTATGCTGAACTGACTCCAAATGGATGCACCTTGACCTCCCCGAGCGCGCCCAGCCGTGAAAAGCACGCTTGCCAATCCGCCCCTCGCCGTGTTGCTTGACCAGCACACCGCGGACGGTGCGCGCGAGCTGTGGCACGCCGAAGGCGAGCGCCTCCGCTGCCTCGCCTGCGGCCATCGCTGCCTGATCGGCATCGGCCAGCGCGGCATCTGCAAGGTCCGCCACAATGAAGACGGCCAACTCAAAGTCCCCTTCGGCTACGTCGCCGGCATGCAGTGCGACCCGGTCGAAAAGAAACCGTTCTTCCACGTCTTCCCCGGCAGCGACGCCCTGACCTTCGGCATGATGGGCTGCGATCTGCACTGTTCCTATTGCCAAAATTGGATCACCTCGCAAGCCCTGCGCGACCCGACCGCGGTGGCCCCCGTCAAACTGGTGACGGCCCAAGGCATAGCGGCATTGGCCAAGCGCGAAGGCGCAAAACTGGTCGTTTCCAGTTACAACGAACCGCTTATCACCGCGGAATGGGCCGTCGCCGTCTTTCGCGAGGCCAAGGCTGCCGGCCTGGCCTGCGCTTTTGTCTCCAACGGCAACGCCACGCCCGAAGTGCTGGACTTTCTGAAACCCTGGATCGTCGCCTACAAGGTCGATCTCAAATCGTTCAACGACCGCAACTACCGCAAGCTCGGCGGCATGCTGGAGAACATCACCGACACCATCCAGATGATTCACGACCGCAATATCTGGCTAGAGGTGGTCACGTTGGTGGTCCCGGGTTTCAATGACAGCCGCGCGGAACTACAGGAAATGGCTCGTTTCTTGGCCTCGGTCAGTCCGGACATT
>DASRAT010000758.1:0-8218 GCA_035638015.1 Gemmataceae bacterium
GTGCACCGAATGCGGTCTTCCCCCTACCAACGGCTGAAGTGCGAAGAACTTCGGAGCCGCACACGGGGGAACGCATCAAGGACCACGGAGGGTCCGACTGTGTTCCCCCACCTTGTCGGCCCCCGCCAGGCCAAGGATGGAGAAGAGGAAGAACCAGGAACCCACGACTGGGTCGGGCCGAAAAGCCGTATTGGTGGCGATCACGCAGCATACGAAGTTGACGATCACTACCTCAACTGTTGAAGGGCATGCCCGTAGATCTGCGTTGACCGTTAGGCGAGCAAAACTGCGGCGGCGTAATTCTTGATTTCTTCTAAGGCGGCGTGTACCGTTTCGCGACATGGCCTCGCAAGGTGTTTCGCCGTCAAATTTTGGGCTCTTCATCGCCTACGTGTTGCCGGGGTTCACGGCAATGCAAGGCCTACCGTTTCTGTCTTCACCGAAAAGCGGTTGGGGAGCCGCCCAAGAGCAGGTCGCCATCACGCTCCCCTCGTTTCTTTCGGGCATGACAGAAGCCGTGGCCGTGGGCCTGATCGTGAGCACCGTTCGCTGGTTGGTGATCGACACGCTCCATCACCGAACGGGCCTTAAGCAACCCAGGTGGGACTTTGCGCTTCTTGAAAAAAACGTCGCGGCCTTTGAGTTCCTCATCGACATCCACTACCGGTACTACAAGTTCTACGCGAACATGGTCGTGGCGCTGCTTTGGGCATACGCCACTGGCGGATACGCACTTGGGTGGCGCGGCCTCGTTTATTGGCTACTCGCCGCGCTGTGTTTGTTCGCGTCCCGAGACTGCCTGGGGAAATACTACGGAAGATCAGGCCAACTTCTTGGCGACAGCGGGCACAAGCGTCGGACGGTGAAGGCTGCCCTATCGTGAACGCCCTCGGTCGTCATTCCGGCATGAGTTCCTTCATGGCCACGTGCAGGGCCTTGGCGAGCTTTTCGATGTTCAAAATCGAGATGTTTCGATTGCCGCGTTCAACGCTGCTCACGTAGGTCCGGTGCAGTCCGGCAAGGTCTGCAAGTTTCTCTTGGGATATGCCGGCGCTTTCCCGGACGGCCCGAAGCTTCTTCCCAAATCTTGCAAACACGCTTGGCACGCACGCTCCGGGAAAAAACATGGAATTCACTTGGCGCGAGTTTAGAGCATGCATACGATAGGTCTACAGACTTTACGTAACGGTTACGTAAAGGATTCAAGCTTCAGGTCTTGTCAGAAAGGAAGAGAGTCATGACAAACGGCGGACAATCCCACCACACGCAGAAGACGAAAAAGGCAGCCGCGAAGCGGACGCGAGCAAAGCCAAACGGCCTCGAAGCCACGGTGCAAAGACTCAAGAGAAAGAATCTTCTTGGAGACCGCGTGGGGTCAAAATGAATCTGGTAGGTCGCGCGTCGGCAAGGCGGGGGTCAGGTCGAGCACCGTGTAAAGAGGCACCGATGGCCCCTCGCCTTGCCGGCCCCGCCAGGCCATGGATGTCGGGTCGGACCCCTATTCCTGACAGTTATATATAGGGACAGACGTGCATGGCCGAAGATCGGCCTCCGGCAAGCAACAAGCACAAGCAGATTCGGCAGTTAGGCGCGAAAGGGCACGAAAAGGGCACAATTGGGCGCAAATGGGCGCAATTGCGCGAGCTGTCAGTCGGCCGGCAAGCGCCATTGGAGTGATCGGCCGGCGCCAACGCTGGCAACCTGGCCGCGGTCGCGCAGCTTGATGAGATTTTTCTGCACGGTCCGCCTCGCCGCACTTGGACCCAGGTGCTGCAGCAGCTGCGAGATCGACAGCGGTCCGTGCTGCTGGAGAACAGCCAGAATCTGCTCCTGAAGCGGAGTCGCTTGGACCTGTGAAACGGCCGAACGCTTCTTGGCCGTGCGAAAGCGGACCAGCACTTCGCCAGCCACGACTTCATACTCCGGCGGCGGCAAGCCGGCTTGCTCCATCAGCGCAGCCATCTTCAACGTTCCCCTCCCCCACGCTTCGATGATGCCGCGGCGGTAAAACGTTTGAGCGATAAGTAGATTCCATGGGCGAGAGGGATGGGGTTTGAAGAGGTCCGCCGGCGTGAGTCCGAAGGGCAGCACGCCGGTGCTGCTGATTTCAAGGCGGTCGTCGTAGATGGCGACGCTGATGGCGCCGCCGATACCGTAGTCGCGATGGCAAAGCGCGTTGGCAATGGCTTCACGGAGAGCGTCGGGCGGATAAAGCGGCGCGTCGACGCGCTCGAAGACTCCGGGGACAATGCGGCCGGCAACGGGCAGATGGTCGCGAAAGAACCGCTGGGCGCGGAGGAACAGATCGAACGTGTGCCCGATGTCCTGGCGGTTGTCGATGAATTCCGTCTTGTCCGTGCCGCGAAAGCGGGCCAGACGGAGCAAGCAATGGGGATAGCGCGTCTGCAGCATCGCAGGTTTGCCGAACAAGACGGCCGCAGCATTCAGCAGGGCGCCATCGCGGATAAGTCCCAAGCCGACAAGCAGCTCCTCGATGTTGCGCGTAGCAGGTTCTTCCAATCGTTGCCTGCGGATTGCTTCTTCGACGGTGCGGATGATCTCCGGATGATCGAGGTCGTCCAGGGCGACGCCGGCCGCCGGCTGATTCTCCCAGCGGCTGGTGGCGTGCATACGCTCCAGCAACTTTCGCTCGTAGACCTTTTGCGGCATCACGACCGTTGTGGGGCCGTTTCGAAGATAAGGACGGCCCGAATACGTAAATGGACCTCCGCCGCCTGGAACGATGAGCACGATGGCAGCCTGCCCTCCGGACAAGGGAATCGTCTCCACCTCGGGAAACACCGGCGGCTCGATCTGCCGAATTTCGTTGTGAATACTCTCCAGTGTGGACGTGGACACCGTCTGGCCCCTCAGCTTCCCTTCAGGCGTGATGCCGAAAACCACGAAGCCGCCAAGGCCGTTCAGCATCCCGCAGACGGTCCGCATGGCGTCGGTGCGCTGGCCGGTAGTCGCTTTGAATTCGACCTGTTCGGATTCGCCGCGCTCAGCCAGTTCGTTCAGTTCGTGGAGATTCATGGTGCTATTGTGAAACCTAGCGGCATTTGGCCTCGCTGCTCCAAGAAGGCTATCAAGTGGCTTTGCGGTTTGAAAGGAATTGCAGCGGCAGGTCACCACTCCCCTTTCACGACTATGGCATTGGCGCTGGATCGACCTCGGGCGGCGTTCGATGAGTGGATCCAGAGCATACAGATTTTATTGCTGGCGGCCGCAAGGCCGTAGTGGCGATAGACGGAGCTCGGGACCGGCTTTCGCCGGCCCCGAGACTCTCACTTACTGCTTGATTACTGGCGATAGCCAAAAAACGTTCGCCAGCGGTGGCGCATGATCCACCTTCTGACCTTTCGGGCGGCGATGACGGCATCACCGTTATCGTCACCGTCAAAGTATTCTACTGTCCAGTTTCTTCGTTGGCAGAACCGAAACCGGTAAGAGAAACCTCCCCCCGGCACCGGATTCGCCCAAATCTTAACTTCGACATTTCCCGAGAAAACCTTGGCCGTGGCCTGGGTGTCTCGCTCAGGTTGCCGCTCGCCGTTGTGCTGGCCATTTTGCTGGCCGTTCCCCAGGGGAGCGGTTCTTGGTTTTCTTTTTTTTGGTTTTGGTGTTAACTCATTCGTGTCCATTTTCCTCATTGGTCATTTTGTTGTTGTTACTTCCCCATGCGGGGAACCCAAAGGCGGGGAGAGGAGCTCCCACTCTTCCCCCGCCACAAACCTTCATTTGCACTGTCTCAATCGACGTTGGTCGAGGAACCGACTCCGCCGCCAGGCTTCGAGATAAGCTGGCCACCAGGCAACATCGCCTTCGGACTCTGTCTCGAACCCGACGTGCGTGTGACGTCCGATGTAGTCATCGCCGAAATTACGGTCCGTTTCCGGCTCGTCGCTCCAGCGAAGCACAATCATTGAACGACACTGGAACATGTCGATCCACGTACCTCCGCACTGCATTGAACCCAAGAACCTACAGCTGTCGCACCTGAAGTGCTTGTATCTTGGCGTTTCCATGCAATTCTCCCTCTTGTTAACGAGCGATCAGCTGACTCAAAAGCGTCACGAGCATTACGCCTAAGCAAAGTGCTCCGATGAACGCCAAAACCGCGATCGCCACTCGATCCGTGTCGGCCGGCCGCCTCCTTCGGCCGCCGTAGTGCCGCGGTTATGGGCCGTACAACCCGCCGCGGCGAAAACCTAGGTTCTGATACGTCCACCTCCTGCCGTCGTCGTTCGGCCAAAATGGGTTTCTTTTCATTGTCCATGTCCTCCTTAATGTTCGGCCTGATCCACTTTGAAGTGGTCTTGGCGCGTTCCTCCATGCGAACAAACCGGTGCGGGGATCTTCCCTCGCCAAAAAGCAGTTACGAGTTCCGCGCCAGTCGATGTCTGGCACGCACCTCTGTAAGCATCATCTCAATGGGGTCTGGGCCTTGCTGGGCACAGATGAGATCCAAGCTCTCAATTGGCAATCCCATGAAATTATCGCTGACGTGCCCTAATTCATCGGGGTGATGACCCCAACGAATTACGACGCTGGTGCCACAGCGATAAAGATCAAGGACCAATCCTTGGTAACCATGCATTCCCAAATAAACGCACCCTGAGCATTCAAAGTGCTTGTATCGTGGCAAGTCCATATGTCCTCCTTGTTGTTGTTTAAGAACGTCGCAACCTCACGCAACCTGTCCAAAACCACGGACCCTGGTCCGTTCCTGCCCCCTCATCGGGAAAATTTGATGGGATATTGGGGAAGGAAAAATGGGAGTTTGGGTGTTGGGATTTAGATTGTGGTGGTGTTGGTGGTTGGAGTGAGGGGTTGAATGGCTCAGGAAGAGCCGCAGGCGTGTATTTTGAGAATTGCCCACGCCGGGCAAAAAGGTGTGGCGTGTTTTTGAGTTCTCCGCCACGAAGAAACAAGTTCAGAGAATTCGCGCGTGGCGCGTTCTCAGTTGGCTCAATTGCAAATTCGATGGGCGAGCTGGCAAGAACAAAGCGAAAAGATTTTCAAAAAACTCTGCCGAGCACCACCCTGTGTAACCCTGTGTAAGTCGTCGAGTCGGGTGGGCGATAGTCAAGGTGTTGGCGCCAGCGATGTTCGGGTCGAAGTGCTCAGTCGAGCAAGCGGCCTTGATAGTGCCGGTTCGTGGGCCGCTTGGAAAAATGCTTTTTTGGAATTTTTTTGGGGAAATCCTGTTGACAGCTCGCGCGGCAGAAGCTCGAATAATTGCATCGGCAAGATTGCCGGCAACCTTGCTCACCTCATCGGAGAAGGGTGCGGTGAAAGCGGGGCCGGGAATCGATGCTGAGCTTGCCGTGGGATAAAGATGGAATGAGCTGCGAACCCGTTAGGCATAGCGGGGACGGGCAGTATTTCATCGCGGCGAGCGATGACTAATCTTGAAAGGATGTCACAGACGCCGAGAAGGGCGGTGTCTAGTCTGTGTCTGCGCTGTTTATCATTACCTGATGATCGAACCTAGTTGACGTATCTGTCCGCTATTGCACTCGTTTGGCGCTTTCCCTTCAGGCGCAAATGAAACGAGAGCTTGTGTGGACAATGCGCGCACTAGGAACGGCATCATGCGTCTTGCAATCCATAATCTCTACATTCCGTACAGAAACAGGCCCCGAGGACCGCCGTTAGCGTGTCTTCAGGGCCTTCGGCCAAGATCCGTCGGAGCTTGGGCCGGTTCGCAACCACCATTCTAACGGCATCTTCGCCGAAGGCCACACCAAAATCCCTGCGTTTTTTGTGGTTCCAACGGCACCGCGCGGATTCCGCGCGCATTCAGGAGATGCACATGTTTCAAACTTTCCGTGAACTGGTTCGGTCGATTTTCAGGAATCTAGTCATCGCCGCCGGCAGTGAGGGCATTCAGGAGGCCTTGGCGCTGCTGTCTCGCGACTTGGCCAACGCAGGCGCTGATGACGCAAGTAAGGCGGCCCCGACGCTGATTCGGCTAGGCGTCCAGCCGGCAACGCTTACAGCTACAGCGCCGTCTGCACCTGCTGCCATCGCCACAACGCCACCAACCGTTGAACCGGCACCGCCCATTCAATTGGCTTCGCCCCCGACCAACAACCTCAATAGGCCGGAGGCGCGCATCGGCCCTGGCCGGCCCCGCAAGCACCAGCAAGGAGGCCAGTCATGAATTATCACCCACTTCAAATTGCCGAGATCCTCTCCAAGAAATGTACGCCGGTCTCGGAGGAGCAACTGGCGTGCTTTGAAGAAATCAAGCCTGAAGGCCGGCGACGTTTTTCGATTTGGCTCACAAGACAGCTCAATAAGGATTTGTTTCGGCGTCATCGGGTGCACGCGAGGATTGTGCCATTGGCCGACCGTCCGCTTGCTGTATTTCGGCCCGATGATGAGCTGTGCGACATGGCATCGCTCGCATGGGAGCTGCATAAACGCTGGGAGGTGCGGCCAAAGATGGTCAGCGTTTATACCCGCGGCCCAAAGTGTTTCAAGATTTTCAGCAGCAATGCACATGCCGACATCAGAAATTTAGGATCGCTGTCACATGACTTGCTTTTGTCAGAACTGTTTTTCAAGTTTCTTCGCGAAGCCCCTGCGCGCGCCGCCGAATGGTCTCCGGACTGGGAACGCGAAGGGGACTTGCGACATGGAGAGAAATTGCCCGACGTGATTTTGCGGTCCGAAGGAACGGCGGTGGAGATGTGCGGAGCATACTCGAAGGAGCGGCTCTTAGCCTTGCAAATGTTCGTTTGCAAGCGGCTCAAATTGAACCTCGAGCTGCACGGCCCAGCGCCCCGCGACAAGGGGGGCGCAACATGAAGACCATCGACTCGCTTCGCGAAAATCAAAAGCTCGTGCTCAGCTTGGGCGTAGCTTTTAATGCGCTGATTCCCGAGCTGGCGATGGCGTGGCTTACTGAACTTTCGTCAAACGCCATACGCAAATGCTTTCGCCGCATGGTCAAGGCGAAACTGCTCCTGAGATATTTCTATGGCGACAATCGTGAAAGCTACTACCTGCTCTCACGGCGCGCCATTCGACTGCTCGGGATCCCGCCGCGCCGTGTGAGCCCTTTAGGCTGGCCGGCGTTAATTCAAGCAGTTGGCGTCCTCGGCATTTGCGTGGCCGCAAATCTCGATAAGCTCAGCGCTGCCGACTTCGCTCAAGCCTTTCCACATCTTTGCCCGCGTCGCGGCTTTCAGGTCGGCTATTACGCGTTGACGGCCGAAAACCAGTTGGTGTGGATCGTTGTCGACCACGGCGCAACTGCGTTCACCATGGCCAAGAAGATCAGAAAGGTAATTAGCAAGCGTTACGACATTCCAGCCTTTCGTGATCTGATTGTCGCGCGAGGTCTGTCGATTATTGTCGCCACCCCGACCCCCGAAAAAGCCACCGATATTGAAGCTGAGCTGACAAAGGATCCGCCTCGATTCGTCCGCGTCCAGGTCGTTCCCGTTGCCGCACTCATCCCGCTGATGCTTGAAAGGGATAAAAAATGAGCCGAATCGAATTTCGCGAGTGGCCGAAAGCGCCACCTGAACACGACATTCCGGCGCGGCCGATTTTTCGGCTTCCGCTGCCCCCGCTAAACGTGACGCTGGGCAGGATGCTCAAGCTCGCCAGTCTGATGCTTGCCCTCGGCATCGGGTTGATGATGTTGAACATCCTGCACTACCACTTCCCCTATGCCGTGGTGCCGCTGCTTGTCGGCTGTGTCACGGCAAACACCGTGACCGCAGGGCTGCGGCTAATCTGGCCGACAATCAACCTTCACGTGCTGGCACAAACCTGCAACGTGTTCCTGACGTTGTGCATCGCGCTGTGGATGTGGCGGGTGCTGACGACCGGCGGAATAGGCCCGAGTATCGAGCATGGGATGGCGCCCATTGTGGTTTTCGTCGGCGTCTATTTTGTGTTCTCTTTCGCGCCGTTCTTCGCCTTTGGAAGGACAGCCGGCGATAGTCTGCGATCTGCTCTCGTGTTTTTTGTGGCTCTCGTCACTGTGAAGCTGCCGTTTGTCTTTACGGCTGAAGTTGCCTGGGCCTTAGCAATTCTTCAAATCGGGGCCAACATGGCTCTGGCGTGGATGATCGGCTCAAATCATGCACGTTACCTGCTGACCGATCATCTGCTGACCCTCGGGCAAAGCAATCGAGGCTGGACGGCGTTTGGCTGGCTTTACCAGCTCCCGCCGCTGATGCTGTTACCCGCATTA
>DASRAT010000759.1:0-2570 GCA_035638015.1 Gemmataceae bacterium
CAGGATCTGAAGATCGAGCCCGCGCCGCAACAGAGCGTGTGCGGCGCGTAGCAAATGGTCGAAACCCTTCTCCGCGGACAACCGGCCCACGCCGCCAAGGACCATGCAATGAGCCGGAATCCCCAGGCGCTTTTTGGCAACGGTAATGAGTTGCCGCCGCTGGTATTGCTCGGTGTCAATGCCGTTTTCGACGAGGAGGCATTTATCCTCCGGCACGCCGACTGTCAAACAGACTTCGCGGAGGTCGGGCGAAACGCAAAGGACGCGCTCATAGCGGGGCAGGCAAAGCCTGTCAATCTTGTAATACAGCGGCGTTCGGCGGGTTTCCTGGACCCAGCCATGAACCGTGGTCACCAACCGCATCGGCCAAAATCGCCGCACCAACAAGCCCAGGGCGTTGCTTTTGTAATCGTGGCCGTGCCAGATCCGCACGCGCTCGCGTCGGCATATGCCAACAAGCTGCGTGACTACTCTCCAGTCCCACGCGCCTCGGTCGGGCACGGACAAGAGTGGCGCCTGCCACGCTTCGGCCTTGGAACGTAATTGATCAAAACCCCGATCGCCAGGCGGATGCATGTAAGCGCACAGCATACGGTATCCAGAGCCGGCGAAAAACCTCGGCGAGTTTAGAATGGTCTTGTCCGGTCCGCCTCCGGACTCGGTGACGACGCGCGTGTCCAAGACGACAGGCAGACCATTGGTTTTCCCAACAGAACTGGACAAACTTGATTTCATCCCTTTCCAACAGCGCACACTTCACGCACCAACCGATGAAGATTGCGGCGAAAGTGTCCACTCGGCAAAGGCCCGTGCTTTTTCCGTCCAACTTTCTGCCGCCAGGCGCGTTCGCGCATGCTGTTGGTCCCTCGGCAAGCCGCTTTCCAAGCGTTGCCGAACCGCTTGAGAAAAGACCTCCGGAGTGGCCGCCAAATCCAGGCAATCGGCCCAATCCCGATTGGCGGGCAGATCGCGCACCACCGTCGGCTTGCCCGTCGCCAGGTATTCCTTCAATTTCAATGGCTGCATGGCCCGCGTCACCGGCAAATCGGCGTAAGGCATGATGAGCACTGCCGCCTGCTGAGCGATGCACGGCAAACGTTCGAATGTCACCGGGCCAAGCCGGCGCATCCGTGGAATCCGATGAAGAGCGGGATCAGGATCAGCCTCCGGACCGACCATCACAATGGTGCCTCGCTGCATGTCCGCCGCCAAGCATTGCACAAACCCCACGTCCATCCGTCGATCCACCACGCCCCAGAAAACGACCAACGGCCGTTCCAAGCTGTCCAACTCTGTGCAAGCGGAGTTGTTTGTTGGCGCAGCCCAAAAGTCCAATTCCACGCCATGCGTGAGCAGATGCGCCGATCGGCCGTGAGTCGCCAGTTTTTCCCGCAACGTGTCGCTTGCGGCCACCAGGGTATCGGCACCGGCGATCAGGCAAGTCTCCATCGACTCCAATGTCCTGCTATCCAACCCTGGCCACAGGCCAAAGTCGTCCACACAGTAGTAAACCCAGCGCACGACCGGCAGGACAGCGATGAGGTCGGACACCACGGGAATCGTGGTCACCGCTACAACAGGTTGCGGCATGGATTGTATGATAGGCGTAAGGTGGCGAACCAACAGGCGGCGATTGAGCTTTCGCCCCCACGTCGAACCGAACCACGGCCACATGCGCGGATTTATCACAGCGAGATTGGCAGGCAACGGTATTGTTGACTTCTGCCGAGTAAACCAATGGCCAAGTTTCTCCATTCCGCGCTTCAACGTCGCCATGTCCAGCCGCGGCGTCCGGGTGCCGATGGTGTTCACCCAGGTAACTTGACAGCGGTCAAGCAAGTGCCGCACTAAATGCTGGCAGCTCGACGGGTGTCGGCCCCAATCGTCGGCGAAGACCAGCAAGCTCGCGTCACAATCGTTGGAACTTTTAGCCATTGATTTCGCAAACAGGCGAATTGCCGCTAAACAGCGACCGCCTCCACGGTTGGAGCTCCCAACGGGGCGCTGCCGCGCTCAGTGCTGCTTACATCTGCTGCCTGGCGGGGTTGGTTATTTCCCATGAATGGCCTCTCGCAAATCAAATAAAAGCAATAGCAAAAACCGCACGTCAGGGCAATAACCAGAGCATCGAACAAGATGGTGTTGGTGTTGATGACTTGCCGCACGAATTGCATGGACAGAAACTGGACTCTCCCGTGAATGAGGTAAAGCGAGTAAGACATTGCTCCAAATGCCATGGCAACACTGACCATTCCACGGACAATCGTACGCTTGGAGCCATAAACTTTTGCAAGGTAATACGAGTCCACAGGTCCCGCGGCGTACAAAAACACGCCGAAAAATAATGCAAATGCCAACGAATTGATGTGGTACCCGCCAATAATGTACAGCACAAACCCTGCAATCATGCCTAGACATGCCACCGCGGCGAATGGTGCAGCTTTTCTGCCAATCATACACGTTAGCGTTAACTTGCGCTCGAATAGGAAGGCCAAAACAATGCCAAGGGCGAATATTGGCCAAAAACTGAGGAAGATGCCATACAACCTGGCGAATGGGAAGAAAAGAAA
>DASRAT010000760.1:0-3805 GCA_035638015.1 Gemmataceae bacterium
TGGATTTGACCGGCGGCGACATGAGTGGGTATTGGCGTCCGGCCAAAGATAGCTTCTTGAGCCGTGTCAGCCGCGACCAGTTGCTCGCCATTGCCCGCGATACGCTGGGCGAAGCCTGGGTGAAACCCCGGGCTTCCGACAAGAAAGCGCTGCTGGTTGATCAGCTCGACCGCGCCTTCGCCGACCCGGCCAAGCAAAGCCAGACGGTAGAGCAGGCCGAGAAGCTCAAAAGCTGGCTGCCCGCCGGCATGGCGCTGAGCCTCCATCTCTATTCAAAGCCGGCCAGGGCCAAGAAAGCTGCGAAAGCGGCCTAATCGACAGGGGCGGGCGGCAACGCCCGCCCCATCGCATTTCAACCATCAATCTGAAGGAGTTTTCTTATGACCACCACGAACGAAACAACAAAAGACCTTTGCATTGACCCAATTCACGTCAATCGGCACGTTCAGGAGCTACTCGCCAAACATCATAGCATCGCGGCGATTTGGCACATTGATGACGTAAAATGCGTCCGGCCGCATTTGACCGAAGAGCAAGCGTGGGAAGTCTTCCAACAAGTCGGAGACATCCACGATGCCGAGTGGGGCGTCTGTTGGACAACGCTTGAAACCGTTGCCGATGACATGTTTCCTGCCGGCCAAAAAGATGGAGGCAGCCATGAAGCTTAAGCTCATAGCCATCGACCGCCACCGCAACGGTGTCGGCGGCGCGCCCTTTACCGTGGTGTTGTTCAAGCAATCTCGCGAGCCAGGCCGCAAAGTCGCCATTCTCTTTGACGCACCTGACCACTGTGTCGTCCTTGACGTGAAACTCTTGGCCGCAGGCGATATTGCCTTCGGCTCCAATTCCTGGCGCGGCGACGACTACGAGCCGGAATTGCGGCGATTGATTGCCGTGTCGTATAGGGCGGAAAGGAGGCCATCATGACTTCCGTTTTTCTGTACGCGTTGCGTGCTGAGCGATGCGTTGAACCCACGCATCCGCCGGCATCCCCAACGCCCGGTCCGTGGCACTATCACCCGGAAGAAGACGGCAAGCCCATTTACAACCGCGGCAACTTCGCCATCGCCTATATGGATGCTTACACGCCTGACGAGGACGATGGCGGCGCCTGGGAGCGGGAAACCGACGCCAACGGTAACCTGGTCGCGGCCGCGCCCGAATTGCTGGAATGCCTGAAAGACATTCTCGCCGTCTACGATGCAGCCGCCGCCAGCAGCACCGGCACCTACGCCATCATTGATTTCTTCGGCAACTATGACGATGCCATCAATCAGGCAATCCAATGGCGGCAAAAAACCCGCGCCGCCATCGCCAAGGCTACTGGCCAGCGCTGCGAACGGAGGCCGGCATGACCTACCCGCACAATTTTTAGCCGGGGTTGGCGAGAGCTGCCGGATGACCGGCGCTGCGAACGCACCGCCGTCTTTTCCGCAGCGATTTCCATTGGGCCAATCGTTTTCTCCGCAATGCCACGCTGCGGCTGCGCACCGAAGAGGTGCTAACGGCGCTTTGCGCCACAGCCAAGGCAACTGGGGCGACCTGTTGCCCGAGGACGCCATCGCCATTGACCTCGCTCTGCGGCACGGCGGCCGCTTGTTCTCGGCCTATGGGCTGGGACGCGACCGCTTCTGGATTATCACCGAGCCCGACCGTTCGTTGACCAGCGTGCTGCTGGCCGAAGACGGGTAACGCCCAGCCAAAAGCAGATTCGCGCCGAGCCGCACGCCATTC
The DNA here is from genome assembly GCA_035638015.1 of Gemmataceae bacterium. Classification (GTDB taxonomy): domain Bacteria; phylum Planctomycetota; class Planctomycetia; order Gemmatales; family Gemmataceae; genus DASRAT01. The sequence continues at coordinate 1,735 of DASRAT010000760.1, forward strand.
TACTACTTTTTCACCACGGTTCCGCCCTGCTCACCTCTAACGTAACCTACGCTCCTACAAGCACCAATGCGATGCATGTCCCCGCAATCGTCCCGGCAAATCAATGGATGGGTAAACCCATTCGCAATATCAATTGACAGCACATTTGAACCGAATTACTCTTCTCAAATGGCCATGGAGGAGATGCCAGAAAATGACCGCAAACGCTAACTCAAACCATCTCGATTTCATCAAAAATGCAGACCTTCGCAAATGGGTCGAGCGACACTACAAGACAATGACATTGAACCCGATCCACGGACCATATGGTTACCAGAGCCCTGAAGAGTTCGTTGAGGCGATCATCTATGAACGAGGGACCATGGAGATTCCTCTGTGCAAGTGTCCCGAGGAAGAGGAGGTTTTGAGGCGAGACAGAAAAGCTTACCAAAAGGAACGTAACGAACGAATTAACAAAGATATTCAGGCCCGATGGGCAGCGGAGGCGAGAGAAGACCCCAGTTCCGTGCCGAACCCCCATCACCAGCGGCACCGGTAATGTAACTGCTAGCCAGGCGCACATTCTAAAGAATCTGTACCCACGAGTCAGATTCATCTCCCCTTATCGCGGTCGCTGCCTTGTTGTCCGACGTTAATTGTTCGAACTGAATGTCATTGCCGATTATTCGAGAATCCTTCCGCCATTCACCCCTACCCAATCTTGTTTCAAGATGCTTCTCGATGAACGTGCGAAGTACGCGCGCCGGAACATCTTGGCGAACGCTCTGGAAGGCGCGAAGCACGGTTTCGCGAACATGGGTGAGATCCAGGGCCTACGCATTAAAATCCCCCCGAATTCGCGTTGGCGGCCAGCACTTCTTCCAGAAACTGCGGGTTTAACGCGGCGTTCCATTGTTTGCCGGCCATACTGAGCTTCGAGGGATGGCGTTTCAGCATCGTCAACGCCAACCGCCGCAGCAGGGCCAGATTTTCGGCGGCGTGGCGCTTGCTGACTCGACTCTTATCTTCAGCAAAGGTCACATCCAATTGCCAGTGCAAATTATTCTCGATGCTCCAATGATGGCGCAGCACTTGGGCATAACGTTTGACGCTCATGGCTTTGCTGCCGATAAAGAAGCTGACCTCAATGCTCGGCTCTTGTTGGCCCACTTGTCTTTCGCGAACGCACATGCCAACCACGCGCAATCCCTTCCAGTCCTCTTGTTGGCGAATACCCTCAAGATCGGTCAGGATCGTGTAGTGTCTTTTTTCCACGCGGCCGTGGCCGCGGTCTTGGGTGCTGTAGTGTTGCTGTGGAAGTTCGTGCCCGCCGGCTTCCAAGGTCCGGCTGAGGGCCTGGCGAATGTCTTCGCACAGGGTCGGCTGATTGTCTTTGACCATCAACACGTAGTCGCCGCCGCGTTCGAGAATTTTGCTGGCAATCGCCTTTTGGCAACCCATGGCGTCGATGCTGACCACGGCGCCGTGCAATTGCAAGAGTTCCAAAAGCTCGGGAATGGCCGTGATTTCGTTGGATTTCGCCGACGTCGCCACCTGGCCCAAGCTGAGACCGTAGGCAGTGGCAAAGGCGCTGACCACGTGCAAGGCTCCGAGTTTGCCGCGGCTGGAGCCACGCAACGTTTTGCCATCGATGGCGACATGCTTGATGTCCAACGTTTCCAGCAAGGCGGCCATCCAGCTTTGAAAGCCTTGGTGAAAGGCCCGCGGATCGATGCGGTCGAAAACGCGTTCGAACGTGTCATGAGAAGGAATGCCGTTGGCCAGCAGCAGGAACCGTCGAAACCAGGACAAGCGTTGCTTGCCGAAGGCTTCGATTTGCTGCCAATCCTTGGCGCCACACAGCACAGCGCACAGGGCAACGACGATGATGTCAAGCAAAGCATGGCGTTTGTGGCGATTAATGCGCGGGTCTTTAACTTTGCGAAAATGGTGCTTGATGGTAAGCGGGGTAGACATGAGAACTCCTCCATGAAGCGGGAAGTGAAACTTCGCCAACATCATAGGGCCGTTCCCTTGACAAAATCAAACCTCACGCCAACAATCCTGGCAGGTTTTAATGCGTTGGCCCTGG
>DASRAT010000761.1:0-15172 GCA_035638015.1 Gemmataceae bacterium
GGAAGTTATTGTTGAGGTACCAGTTCACACCCAGGGTGAGGCCGTCCATGATGCCGCCGAGAACCGGGCCTTCGGCGTTGTTGAGGTTGAGGTGCGACCAGCGGGCGGCGATTTCCCAGGCGCCGATGCCCCAGTTGAAGCCGCCGTTTTCATCGTTTACCACCCAGAACGGCGTGTTCGGGCTGGCAATGCCAGTGCGGCCCAGCTTGCCGAAGCGCTTGTCGTAGGTACGGTTCTCGCCAGTCAGGAAGTACGACAACTGGAGGTAACCGCCGTCAAACCAAAGGTCGCCGCGTTCTTTTTTGTTGATGACCGCGGCGTTGACCGCGCACCAGCTATACTCGGCTTGCACCGAGAACGGGCCGGCGATCCACAAGAACTCGGTGTCATACACCGACTTCGAATCGCACTGGATGTTGCCAGTGTCCACCAAACGGCCGGCGTTGCCGGGCAGCAGGGCGCCGTCGTGAGAGGCGCCGTCATAAAGCCCCTGCGAGTCACGCATTTCGGGGCGAGCCCGGAGGCGGACAAACTGAGGATCAACCGTCTCATTGCCTCCGCGCGTGGCGTGATACCAGCTGACATCGGCGCCGAGGTGAACCAGGCAACGGCCGTCATTTTCGTAATAGGGCAAGCAAGTCAACCGGCCGGCCGCGGCGTATTCGCCGTCGCCGAAGAATGTGCCGCTGTTGACACCGATGTCTTGGCGGAAAAATGCCGACGAGAAGGTGACACACTGGTCAAACCACGCGTTGCTTTGCAATACGCCCGTGCCCAGGTTGGCCGTGAAAGCGTCCGTCATGGACGAGCGCTCCAGGAAGGTCATACCCACGCTGGAGCTGAATTGATCGCCTTCAAGGCCTGTCGGCGTGTGAAAGTGGCCAGCGCGGAGGGTGCCGATAAACGGTATGTCCTTGGCGCCCATCCAGAAGTCATCGAGCGAGGTGACGCCGTTGGGGGTCGTTTCAAAGGCATAAATGAAGTCGTACTCGAATACGTCAAAGACTTGACCGTTCAACTGGAGGCGAAGGCGGCGCCAGAAGTTGCCGTCTTCAAGCTCGCCGACCGGGTTTTTGCCCGTGCTGATGAGATTGGGGCTCTCGTTCCAGAACACGTTTTCTAATTGCACCCAGCCGCCGACGTGGGCCACGAAGTCCTTGTGCGGCGTTTCGATCCAGACGCCGTAGTCCTTCCAGCGGACGGTCATGTTGGTCTCACTGCCGATTTTGAAGCCCTCGTCGTCGGCCTTCTTCTTGGCCGCGGCGTCGTCGGCTTTCTTCTTTTGGTCGCGTTCGTTGAGGACTTCCCCAACGATCTTTGACACCTCGCCCTGGTTCAATTGCGCTCCGGTTGCAGGCGAGTTCATCATGACGCCACTTTGAGGCCCGCCAACCATCGGGCTCGTCGGCGCAGCTTGAAGGCGCTGGATGATGTCCCATTGCGCCTGGATCTGCTTTTCCTGCTGGTCCAGACGCGCCTTCAGAACCTCCGTGGAGGGATCCTGAGCGAACGCCGACCTTCCCATTCCCAGGGCCAACCCAATGGCCACCACGAAAATCCATAATTTGCGACTCATGTCCAGGCTTCCTTTCCTGAAACGGCGTGCCTTGCGAGCCGCGAGGACACGCCCCAGACCCTGCTGACGGGTGTGCGCTGCTCATCGGCCTACAGTGCCGAACTTGCCCACATTGACATAGTTTGTAGCTATTGCGGTGAAGCTATCATTTATTCGGACAATTACGACTATAAGGATTATGAAGATAATCAGGAAAAAACGGTCCTAACAACAAAAAGCCACTGTGGTTTCCCAAGGGATCTTTAACCAGAAACCCTGTGACCTCCAGTTCCCGCATGCACAGCTGTCCGCAAGAATTTCTCCAAATCCCTTATCCCCGCGCTGTTCTCGAATAGGGCGTCATTGCGTGCGAGGATTTTCTCGTGCATCGCTTGGCGAAAATCGCGATCCATGCCCAATCGAAGCGCCAGCTTGACGTATTCTTCCCGGCTGCCGGCGACGCAGTCCAGCATGTGCATTTGTTTGTAAAGCGCATAGGTGATGCGTCCGCGCAGCATCTTCGACGGCAACGTGACAATGGGGGTGCCCAGGGTCAAGCCGTCATAACTGGTGTTGCCGCCGCCGAACGGGATGGGGTCGAGCTGGACATCCGCCACTGCTAAAAGCTGGAGATATTCGTCAAAGCGCAGAAAGGGCTGAAAGCGAATCCGGTCAAGGACATCAGTCAGCGTTGTCGCAAAGCGCTTCCGCAAGAGATGCTCCAAATGCGGTATCGCTCCCTGGCTCAGCACCAAAACACCGCGCGGATCGCCGCGCAAAATGGCACCCAAGATCTCGTCAAAATCTGGATGTAATTTGTAGAGCGTTTGCAAGCATGCATATACGTGATCGGTCTCGCCCAGGCCGAATTGGCTTCGCTGCGGCCGCGTCTGTTGCCGTGCCGTTGGGTAATAGTAGACAGGCATCGAGGGCAGGCGAATCAAGGTCTCCGTGTAATACTGCTCAGATTGCTCGGTTTCCAGGGCCTCCGCCGAGATGTAGTAATCAATAGTGTCGATCCCGGTGGTGTCCGGGTGGCCCAGCGTCACGCACTGCACGGCCGCCAAGCGCGACATGGCCAAAGTATAGGTGACCGGCTCCATGCCAATGTCGGCGTACAGCAGCACATCCAGATTTTGGTTGCCGATTAGGTCCCGAGCCGCCGGCAGCTCCTTGGGGACCAGCATATATTGGTCAGCCTGTTGCTTGAAAAAGTCGGCCACTTTGTCTTCGTGACGCCCGACGGAAAGGACGACCACGGTAAAATCGTCCCGCGCCAGTTGAGCGACGATCCCGCGCGTCCAATGTCCAATGGTGTGTTTTCTGAAAAACGACGACAACAAACCGATGCGGATCTTCTGTTGTCCAGGCTTGTTGCCCATGTGCACGGTCGGCTGGGGCGCGCGGTAGAGCCGGGCCACGTCACGCTGGATGTCCCGATCGTTGGCTCCCTGATAGGCGAGATAAAACAAAGGCGTCGCCGTTTCGGAACTGACATCCACTGTTACGCCGCGTTCGTGCAATTGCCGCAATCCCTGGATCAAGCGCGTCCGCCAGCGTTCGACGTCGGTAACGGACTCATAAACGGCCGGCAAGACCGTTGCCGACGCGACGCGCAACCGATCGGTGGGCCGCAACGCCAGCGGCTGCTCGAGGCTGGCCATCAATTCAATGGCCTTTCCCTGATCAGTAAGGACCGCGGCCAAATTGTGATGGGCATCCTCGAAATCGGGCCGCAGGGCCAAGGCCTGGCGAAAGTGCATCTCGGCTTCCGCCAATTTTCCCTGCGACTGCAAGGCGCCGGCCAAATTGGCGTGCGCCTCGACATAAAGCGGTTGATAGTCAAGCGCGTGCCGATAGCTCGCCACCGCCTCTGCCAGCTTGCCCTGGAGCAGCAGCGTCCCGCCCAAGTTGTTGTGCGTCTGGGCAAAGCTGGGCCGTAGCCGCAGCGCTTCTCGATAGCTCCTCACGGCGTCGTCGAGTTTCCCTTGTTCGCGCTGGGCGTTGCCCAGGTTGTCCCAGGCCTCGACGTAAGCGGGTTTGATGGCGATTGCAAGCCGACAATGTTTTTCGGACTCTTGCGGCTTGCCCTGTACAAGGAGGGCGAATGCCAAATTGTTATGGGCATCGGCGAAGTTGGGATCCAGCCGCAGGGCTTGCTCATAGCTGGCCAGTGCGTCGTCCAGCCTGCCCTGGACGCCGTAGACGATGCCGAGGCTGTTGTGCGTCTGAGCGGCATCAGGTTGAAGCCGCAACGATTGCTGAAAGCAGGCTGTTGCCTCGTCGAGTCTGCCCAGCGCCTGGTGCGCCAAACCCAGATTGCAATGGGCCGCCGCGTTGGCCGGCACGATGGCGAGAGAGCGTTGAATGTGCTCCACGGCGATGTCCGGCCTGCCCACTTGCAGCGCGATGATCCCCAGACAGTGCAAGGCGTCGGGCTGCGAGGGGTCTATCTGGAGGACTTGACGGCAGACAGTCTCCGCCGTCTCCAAATCGCCGCTGCCCAGGCACTGCAGCGCATGGGTCAATGCTTCTCCAATCGTCGTCATGCCGCCCTCGTGCTTGGCCGCCGTTCCGAGGCGCTAAGGTTGGACTGCCCGCCGCAAGAACTCCTCCAGGTCCCGAATGCCGGCGCTATTTTCATAAAGCACAGCGCTGGCGCCAAGAATTATGCGCTGTATCGTCTCGCGGTAAGCACGATCCGTGCCCAACTGCAAGGCGATGTTGATGTATTCCTGCGTGCTTTGGGCCACGCAATCCATCACGCCCATCTGTTTGTACAGCGCCAAGGTGATCCGTCCGCGCAAAAACTTTGATGGCAGCGTCACGATCGGTGTGCCGAAGGCCAAGGCCTCATAGCTGCTGTTGCCGCCCCCGAAGTGCAGCGGGTCCAGTAGGACATCGCACATCGCCAACAAGCCAAGGAAATCCGGCCGCGACTGCACGGGAAGGAAGCGAATTTGGTCCACGACATCCGGCATTGTCAACGCGAAGCGCTGCCTCAGCAACTCGGCCCAGTGGGGGTGTTTTCCTTCAATTAATACCAGCTTTCCCCGAGGATCACCGCGCAAAATAGCCGCCAGGACCCCGTCGAATTCAGGATGAAATTTGAAAAGCGTCTGGGGACAGCCGTAAAGATGATCCTCGGCGGCGAACGAGAAGTCTGCTTTCCGTTTCGGCGGAACCGTTAGCTCGGGCCGGTAATAAAAGACCGGTAGGCATTTCAACCGCACCAGGGACTCCGTGTAATGCTGGTCGGCCTCATCGATTTCTAATGCTTCGGCGGACAAGAAATAGTCAATCGTGTCGATTCCTGTGGTCACCGGATGACCCCAAAATGCACATTGCACGGGCGCCAGCCGGGAAAAAGCCAAGGTGGAGGAAAGTTCCTCCATGCCGATGTCCGCATAAACGAGCACGTCCAAGTCCTGCTTTGCAACCACGCGCCGCGCCGACGGCAAATGCCGCGGCACCTCCACGAAGCGATCAGCATGCCGCTTGAAAGCCCCCGCGATGTCGTCGTCGGAGGAGGAAACAGACAGCACGGTGAGTTCAAAGTCATCACGCGACAAAGTGGCGACCAAGCCCCGCGTCAAATGGCCGATGGTGTGTGACCGAAAGTGGGCCGACAGCAAGCCCACGCGGATTTTGTCGTGTTTTGCCGGAGCTCGCCGCGCCGGCGCGGCGACGGCTTCATCTGAAACGCGACACAACCTGGCGATGTCGCGGGTAATTTCTCGATCATTGCCTCCTTGATAAGCAAGGTAGAACAGCGGCATGGCTGGTTCATTGTCAATGTCAAGGTCGATCCCCTGCTCATTCAGGCTGCCAATGCCCTGGATCAAGCGGTCGCGGCTTGCGCTCAAGTGCTCGACGGATTGGTAAATGACCGGCAGTTGGGTGGCCAGCGCGATCCGCAAACGGTTGCTGGCTTCGAGCGTTAATGCACGTTGCCAGCAAACCGAGGACTCCGCGGTTTTGCCTTGTTCGCTGTAGATGGCCCCCAACTTGTAATAGGCATCCGCGCAATCAGGCTGGAGGCTGAGGGCCTTGTTAAGATGGACTTCAGCTTCGTCCAACTCCCCCAAGGCCCGAAGTGCCGCGGCCAAGTTGATGAGTGCCTGGACGAAATCCGGTCGATGGCGCAGCGCTTGCCGGTAGCTGGCCACTGCCGCTACCAAATTGCCTTGCATTTGCCGGGTCGCGCCCAAGTTGCTATGGGCCTGGGCAAATGCCGGCCGCAGCCGGAGCGCTTCTTGATAGCTCAGAGCTGCCTCGTCAAACTTGCCCTGGGCCCACTGGGCATTTCCCAGCCCGTCCCAGGCTTCGACGCATTGTGACTTGATTTGCACAGCCTGGCGGCAATGTGTTTCCGCTCTTTCCAGGTGGCCTTGCCTCAGAAGGACAAAGCTCAGGTTGGCGTGGGTTTCCGCAAGGTCCGGGCACAAGCTCAGGGCACGCTCGTAACTGGCCGCGGCGTCCGCCAGGTTGCCTTGGGCGCGTTGAGCGTTACCCAGGTTGTGGTAAGACTCCGCGTTCATGTCGACCCCTTGCCACAACATCATCCGGCCGAGTGCTTTTGGACTGCCTGCCGAAAGAACTTCTCCAGTTCGCGAATGCCGGCACTGTTTTCGTAAAGCACATCGCTGGCGTCCAGGATCTTACGGCGCATCATGTCCCGGTACTCGTGATCGTTGCCCAGCCGCAATGCAATTTCGACGTATTCCTGCGTGTTTTGGGCCACGCAATCCATCACACCCATCTGTTTGTACAGCGCATAGGTGATCCGCCCGCGAAGAAACTTCGACGGCAGCGTGACAATCGGCGACCCAAATGCCAGGGCCTCATAGCTGGTGTTGCCGCCCACAAAATGAAGCGGGTCGAGCAGCACATCGGCGACCGCCATGAGATTGACAAAATCGGGTCGATTCAGAAATGGCACGAACCGGACGCGGTCCATCACATCGGGGATGGTGTTCGTCAAACGCCGCCGCAACAGCTCATCCCAAAATTGGTACTTGCCTTCGAGCAGCACCAGTTCGCCGTGCGGATCGCGGCGCAAGATCGTGGCCAAAACTTCATCGAACTCTGGATGCAGCTTGAAGAGCGATTGCGGACAGGCATAAATGTGGGCTTGGTTCGACCAACCGAATTCCGAGCGGTCTTTGGGCGCTCCCGGCAGTTGCGGACGATAGTAATAGATCGGCAGTGTTTTGGGGCAAACCAGCGCCTCCGTGTAGTGCAAGTGGGCTTCGTCGGTTTCCAGGTCGGCGCTGGAAATGAAATAGTCCATTGTGTCCAACCCGGTGGTCACCGGATGGCCCCAGGTGGCGCATTGCACCGGCGCCAACCGCGAATGCGCGAGCGTGCTGGCCAGCGGATCCATGTCGATGTCGGCAAAATAGAGAATGTCCAAGTTTTGTTCGGCGATAAGCCGGCGGGCAGTCGGAAAATGCCGGGAAACTTCAAGATAATGATCCGCGTGCTGCTTGAAGAAACTGGCAGCTTCATTGTCATGATTGCCTATCGACAGAACGGTCACCTCGAAATCGTCACGTGACAACTGCGCCACCAGGCCGCGATTCAGCAAGCCGATGGTGTGCGTGGTGAAATAACACGACAGCATGCCGATGCGGATTTTGTCGCCGGGCCGGGACCGCATGCGACCGGAGCCAGCGGCATCCCGCTCCTGGCGCGGGGCTCGAAACAGCCGCCCCAGATCGCGGTGGATGTCGCGGTCATTCAAGCCCTGGTAGGCCAGATAGAACAAGGTCAGGATTGGCTGCTCGGTAATGTCCAGGGCGACTTTTTGTTCGCGCAGCAAGCCCACCTCGCGAATCAAGCGCTCACGCCAAAATTCGATCTCGCCCATCGATTGATAGATGATCGGCAAGCGCGTGGCCATGGCGATGCGGAGCCGGTCATTGGGGTCCAGTCGTGTTGCTTTTTGCCAGCTGGCGATGGCCTCCTCCATCTTGCCCTGATCGTTGAGCACTGCGCCCAAGGCGCTATGCGCGTCGGCGAGGTCCGGGTCCAGCCGCACCGCTTCACGGTAACTGGCGGCGGCTTCTTCCAGTTTGATTTGATCGGCGAACAAGCCGCCCAGGTTGTAGTGGGCCACGGCGCAATCGGGACTCAAACGCAGGGCTTCGTGGTAACACGAAGCGGCGCCTGCCCACTTGCCTTGTTTGCGCAGCACGTTGCCCAAATTGTTTTGGGTCGTGAAGCAATCAGGATCGCCGCTGAGGGCCAGCCGGTAGCACGCGATGGCCTCGTCAAACCGGCCCTGATCTTGCCAGAGATCGCCCAGGCGCTTGTAGGCGTCCACGCAATTAGGTTTGAGGCGCAGGGTCTCGTGATAAGCATTAATCGCTTGTTGGGTCTTGCCCTGGATGCGGAACAACGTGCCAAGATTCAGGTAGGCTTCCGCACATTGTGGATTGCAGCGCAGCGCTTCCTGAAAACAAACCAAAGCTTCGTCAAACTTGCCCTGCTCGCAAAAGACGCTGCCAAGGTTGTTGCGAGGCTGATCGAAATCGGGCTGGAGCAGCGCGGCTTGCCGAAAGTGCTTCGTCGCTTCGTCCAGCTTGGATTGTTTCTTGAGCGTGTTGCCAAAGTTGTTATGCGCCAGCGCATGCCGAGGGTTGATGCGAACCACCTGTTGATAATGGCTCACGGCCTCCTCAAGGCGGTCTTGATCGCTGAGAATGTTGGCCAAGTTATGGTGTGCGGGCGCGAAGTCCGGTTGCAGCAGGAGCGCTTGCCGGTAACTCGCCGCAGCTTCGTCGAGCTTGCCTTGCTGTTTCAGGATGTTGCCAAGGTTGAAATGGGCCGCGGCCAGGTCAGGCGCGAGCCGGATGCTTTCCCGCAAGCTGGCCACGGCGTCGTCCCATTGGTGGAGCGCCTGATAAACCAGGGCGAGGTTGGAAAAGTAACCGCCGTTGGTTGGGTTGGCGGCCAGTGCCGCCCGAATGTGGGAGATGGCGGCCGTGTAATCGCTCATCTGGAAAGCCAGCACACCCAGGCGATGCAGGGCTTCCGCGTGGCCAGGATCGCTTTGCAGCACTTCGCGGCAAATTTGCTCCGCTTGCCCAAGCGCTCCGCTTTGGTGGCACTGGGCGGCCAGCGCCAATTTCTCAGCTATCGTTGCCATGCCGGTTGCTCCCAGGCCTCCAACGCCGTCCTACACATCAACGGCTCAGCGCTGGACCGCTTGACGGAAAAACCGCTCCAAGTCACGGATGCCAGCGCTGTTTTCAAACACGGCGCCGTTGCGCGCCAGAATCTTCTCATGGATCGTTTGACGAAATCCGCGGTCCGTGCCCAGCCGCAAGGCGAGCTCGACGTATTCCTGGCGGCTGCCGGCAACGCAGTCCAACATGTCCATTTGTTTGTAAAGGGCGAAGGTAATCCGCCCGCGCAACTGTTTCGACGGCAGCGTGACAATCGGCGTGCCCACGCTCAATCCATCATAGCTGGTATTGCCGCCTCCGAAAGGCGTTGGGTCCAATTGCACATTCGACAACGCCAGCAGCCGCAGATAGTCGCGATAGTCCAGCATGGGTAAAAAGCGGATGCGGTCCACGACATCCGGCAGAGTGAGCTCGAAGCGTTTTCGCAATTGCAACTGCAATTGCGGCACAGTCCCCGCGCTCAATAATAGCAATCCACGCGGATCGCCGCGGAGGATCGCCCCCAGCCACTCATCGTAATCGGGATGAAACTTGCACAGCGTTTGCAAGCATGCATAACCGTGGTCCTCCTCCGCCAAGCCAAAGTCACGTTTTTCCTTCTTCGAGGGGATAGTTCCCGTCCGGTAGTAATACACCGGCATGGTTGGCAGACGAACGAGCTTTTCGGTGTAGTGCTCATCGGCGTCTTGGGTTTCCAGCGCCTCCGCCGAGATGTAGTAGTCGATGGTTTCGATCCCGGTGGTGACCGGATGCCCGAACGTCGCACACTGCACAGGCGCCAGGCGGGACATGGCCAGCGTGTAGGTGAAAGGATCCATGCCGATGTCGGCGTGCAACAACAAGTCGAGGTTTTTCTCAACGATAAGCCGACGCGCCGTGGGCAAATCTCTTGGGACTTCAACAAATCGATCGGCATGGTGCTTGAAAAAGCCGGCCACGGCGTCGTCATGGCGGCCGACGGAAAAAACTGCCACGCTAAAATCGCTGCGTGTCAATTGAGCGACGATGCCGCGCATCCAGTGGCCGATGGTGTGCTCGTAAAAATGCGAGGACAACAAACCGACGCGGATTTTTTCGTTGCCGGCCAGGCTGGCAGAGCGAAGGCTCGGCTGGGGCGCGAGGTACAGCCGGGCCGCTAGACGCTGGATGTCACGGTCGTTCAGGCCTTGATAGGCCAGCAAGAATAAGTTCGGCGCCGACTCTTCGGTCACATCCACGACGATGCCCTCGGCGTGGAGCAGGCCGATTTCTTTTAGCAAACGCTCGCGCCATGTTTGCAGCTCAGCCACCGAGTGGTAAAGCACGGGCAGCCGCGTGGCCAGGACGGCGCGCAGGCGATTGGTTGGTTGCAACCGCAGGGCAGTTTGCAATTCCAGCACGGCCTCGCTCGTGTTGTTTTGCTCGCAGAGAATGCCCGCCAATCCGGCATGGGCCTCGGCAAGAATGGGTTTGAGAGCAATGGCTTTCCCGAAGCAGGCGGCGGCTTGTTCCAGCATGTTGCGCTCGGCGAACAGATAGCCCAGGTTAAAGTGGGCTTCCGCCGAATCGGGTTTCAGGCGTATCGCGTCCTCATAGGCAGCCGTGGCCGCGCGATAATTGCCTTGGATGCGGAGGGTGTTGCCCAGGTTGTTGTGTGCTTCAACGCAGTGCGGAAAGATGTCAAGAACGCGGCGATAACTGGCAACGGCTTCGTCAAAGCGGCCCAGACGTTGCAGCCGAATTCCTCCCTGGAGCGCCAGCCAGGCCTCAAGGGTGTGAATTTCGGCGGCGCGGCCCTGGCGGCGCAGCAAGTCGGCCAAACGGTCGGATGCGTCGGCAAGGTCTGGCTGGAGTTCCAGCACCTGGTAAAAGGCGGCGATGGCTTCTTCGGCTGCGCCGCGCTCTTGGGTCAAGATGCCGAGAAGATGGAGCGTTTGGGTGTGGTTGGGATACGTTTGCAAAATGTGGCGGCAAAAATTCTCTGCTTGCGCAATGTTGCCTTGTTGGTAATGCTGGCGCGCCGTATCCAGAAGTTCCGAGATTGTGGCCATACATGTTGAGGCGCTAAGGGTTCGGTCGCGCATTGCCAGTCGCAGGCTGCCAGGGTTATTTGCCTCTGCTCTTTTTCACAAGTGCGTCCCATTGGGCCGCGGCGGCTTGCACCTGGGCCAACGGCGCGGTGGCGTTATAGCCGATTTCCTTGCCCGCGGGGAAAAGCAGAAGCAATAGGTCATGCGCGAGCTCGCGAATCTCCACCTTGTTATGCGTCAGGTATTTGACAAGTACGTCCTGGAAGTTCTCATCCGGGACAGGGCGATGCAACAGCGTTATCGCCGTCTCCGCCGAAGCCGGGTCGAGCACTTGTTTGAGTTCTTCAAATAACTCGTAATCGTTTTCGCGCCCGGAGCTAATGTAGGCGCGCATGGTCTCGATTGCCGCGTGCCGTGCCTGCGGCTCTTTGTCTGACAAGGCCTGAATGACGCTTGGCAGGTCGCCCATGGCGCCGCGGGCGCGGACCACCAGGCGTCGCTGGTGGGTGTTGTTGGATTTCATGGCGGCGACAAATCCCGTTTCAAGGTTGGGGCCGCTGAGTTCGCGCGCGAGGCTGTCCAGGGCATCCAGGACTTCCTGTCGGGTTTTGACGTCAATGGGGAATTCCTTGGTGTTGGGCGGCAGCGCTTGCGCCCAAAAGGGCACGCTGGTCGAAGGGAATGGCTTTAGCCTTCCGGTTTGGCTGTCCCACTGCAACAACGGATCCTTGGGAGGAGGCTCCATCTTGAAAGGTGGCTGCAAGTCGAGCTTGAAATCGATGCTGCCGGACATCACCAGCAACAGCACGAATTCATTCGGCGGTATGCGGCGAATATCGTCTTTTTTGGGGTAAAACTGTTTTCCGGGAGGCAAGGAGCCCCACAAGTTGATGAGGACTTCGGTGCCGCGTTCCAAAAGCGTAATGTCCCAGATCTCGTTCTTTTCCGGCTTGCCAGGGTTTGCGAAACGAAGGCGCATCTTGAATGGTTGATCTTTGTTGTTGACCACCACAATGCGGCCTTTGGTCAGGGTCAAATCAAGGTCGAATTCATCGCTGGGATGAAGTGTCACAAGGCTTTCATAGGCTTCAGGTATGGGACAAATCTCCGGTACATTGCCCCAAAGAATGAGTTGGGCGCCACTATCCAATTTGACGATGCTTCGATAACCAGGCAAACTCAATAACGGCGTATTGGTGATCACACGGCTGGTGGCCGGGTCATTGGTTCGCATCAGCCGCGTCCAGAGTTTGGCGTCGGGCGTCTTCTTCTGCAGCAACACGGCCGGAACGTCCTTGATCGGCTCGAACTGACCGACGTCGCGCATGCCCTTGTTGGGCGGCGTTGGTCCTTCATCTTCGGGATGCTTGGGCTTGACCGGCGGCGTTTTGTCCTTGGGCAGGACTGGGTCCTCCGGCTTGGGAGTCGTGTCTTTGACGGTATTGTCCTTCTTGGCGGCCGTGTCAGAAGTTATTTTGGTTGAACTCGTATCCTTCTTGGCCGGAGCGGAAATGAGTGGCCGCGATGTGCCAGTGGTCGGCGCCTCGGCCCGATGATCCACGTCGCGTTCGAACATGCTGGCAGGCAGCACCATCCAAATGGCCACAGCAAGCAATACCAAAACGCAGACTGCCCCACCGGCCAGGATCATGCCATTGGCCCAGCTGGCACGGTGCAACGCGGGCAAGCCCAGCCGCAAGGTTTCGTCCACTTCCTTGCCCTCGGGCAAGCCCTCTTCCTTTTCGCGGCGCACCGGCGGACTGTGCTGCGGGTTGGACTCCGGGGATTTGCGCAGGCCATACATCCGCCGGTAGGCCGTCGGCGGCACCACGGCCGGTTCGCCCAGCACGACAGTCAAAATCTGATGGCAGGCTGCGATTTCCGCGAGGTGCACGTCCGAGGCTAGCGCCAGTTGCTCCACTTCCGCGAGCCGTTCCGGCGTCAGTTCATTATCGAGATACTCGGCAATTTCGTTTTCCGTGGGACCGGCCTTATCGTTGGCGCTGGCAGCGGGCGTGGTAATCCGCCGGCGGCGCGTGACTTCTCTGATGCGGGCGATCAGCTCGCGAGCCGTATCGCTTTCGGCGACCTTTTGACCGATCAGTTTGGCTTCGGCCGGTTCCAGGGTGTCGTCGAGGTAGGCCAACAGGGTGCGTAAGGTCAATCGCATCGTTATGACTCCAAAACACGGCTTGCCGTTTCGCGCTCGCCGCATGCTAACGTCTCTCTTCTCTATTAGTGGGATTTGCCGGCCCTTTTCGTGCAACATTTTCCAAATGAACTTGTGTGGCCCGGACACAATGATTATGGCCAGCACAAGGAGAAGACGACCATGTTTAGATGGGACAAATGGAGATGCTGGCTAACCTGCACCATGGCGGCAGTGGTAATCTGCGTGCCGTCCGCGTCCTTGTTTGCTCAAAGCCCTGCCTTGCGCATCGAAAATACCAGCATTGATCTGGGCGAGATTCGCGCGGGCGTGCCTGCCGGTTGCCGGTTTGCATTCGTCAATGGTGGCAACAATGCCGTGGAAGTGCTTGAAGCGCGAGCCGGTTGTGGCTGCTTGCAACCACGCTTGAATCAACTACAGTTTGCTGCCGGCGCTCGTGGCGAGATTGCGTTGGATTTGAAAACTCTCGGCCAGGCTGCTGGCCCGCATACCTGGCAGCTTACGATTGTTTATCGGGACGGCGACAACGTCCACGAACAGGCGTTGCAGGTCACCGCAACCGTGGTGATTGAAGTGAGCGTACAACCCGCGTCGGTGACGCTTTTCACCGAGGGAGTGGTGGAGCACAGTATTACCTTGACGGATTTGCGAGATCAGCCGCTGAAGATTTTGGCCCTGGAAACGACATCACCGCACTTGCGGGCCGTGGCCGCGCCGTTGGCCAAGAACGCTGCCGGTCATTTCACCAGTAAAATTGCGGTCCATACTGGCAGCGATCTGCCCGCAGGACGGCATGAGGAAATGCTCATCATTCACACGAATGATGCCGGTTATCCTGAATTCAAGATACCTGTCACGATCGTGAAACAGGCCGCGTCGCGCATTATGGCGACACCGTCGGAAGTGATTTTGAACGGTCTGCGCATGGTGCGGCTGCGCGATCAACAGGATCAAGCGGTGGTCATTGAAAGTGTAAGCGCTGACGTTCCTGCGGTCGTTTGCAGTTGGGCCTCGGGGCCTGACAATCAAGCGACGTTGAGGATTCAGCTGGATGCGACCAAGGTTCGAGCAGGTGAAACGAGCGCGACGGTGCGCGTGCAAGTCAGCAGCCCCGTACGTGAGATGATAACGATTGGCGTGAGGTGGGAATCTGATTGAGTTATTTTTTGTGGGACGGCCTTCCCAGGCCGTCAAAGTTCGAGGACGGCCTGGGAAGGCCGTCCCACGAAAGACGCCACGGACGCAAATTCAGATTTGGTACATCATGCCGCGCGCTTCGGTGCGGCGAATCAACTCCGCCAAACTCACCTCGCGCAAGACTTGCCGTTCCTTGGCATCGACCTCCTGGAAAACAGTTGCCAATGCATCAACGGCCGGCGACGGCTTGAGAGCCATGAGTGCCGGCGGCAACGGCGGTGTCGTATCATCAATGGCGTTGATCACTTCGGCCAGCGAGATGGTGTCTGGCGACCGGGCCAACTGATAACCGCCCGCGGCCCCGCGCACACTGCGGACCAAACCATGGACCTTGAGTTGGAGCAGGATTTGCACGAGAAACCGCGCGGAGATGCCGTGCGCGTCGGCGATGTTCTTGACCTGCAAGAGCTGCGGCTCCTGGTAGTTGCCGGCCAACTCCAGCATGGCGATACAGGCATATTGGGCTTTGGCGGACATTCGCATGGAGTCACTAATAGCATAAGTAGTTGTCAGTTGCCAGTTATCAGTTGGCAGAACGGCTGCTTTCTGAAAACTGGCGACTGACAACTCAAATGCCGCTGCCGCCTTCATGCTCGACGACGTGAAGGCCGCATTCCTTCTTGACCTTGCCAGCCCAGCGACCTGCCCGTTCATCTTCACCCTCGGCAACGGGTCGCGTGCAAGGCCAGCAGCCGATGCTCGGGTAGCCCTGGTCATGCAGCGGATTGTAGGGCACCGCGTGTTTCATCACGAACGTCCACACGTCCTTTTTGTTCCAGCCCAAGAGCGGATTGACTTTGACCAGACTGAATTTGGCATCCCATTGCACGATGCTGGCCACTGCACGATGCTCCGTTTGGTCCTTGCGGATGGCGCTGATCCAGGCCGCGTACCCCACCACCGCTCGGCGCAAAGGCAGCACCTTACGGTCGTGGCAGCACTGGTCGGGGCGATGATTGTAGAGCGGACCGCCGTGTTCGGCTTCGTATTCGGGCACTGTCAATTCGGGCTGGATCATCTCGACGGCGATGCCGTAGCGCTGTTTGAT
>DASRAT010000762.1:0-2144 GCA_035638015.1 Gemmataceae bacterium
GCCGCGAACCGGGCAAAAATCTGGGCGGCAACCGCACTGGAATGTCCAATTTGGACAGAACATTGCCACCGGCCCGCCTTTGTCTGGTCACAGCCGGGTGTCCTGCTTCGGCACGTCCAGCCAAGCCGGCTGGCTCGCAAAGGGTGGATGCCGATGGATAGCTCTCTCAGCGCCCCGCCGACCAAGCCCGCATTTGGAACGAGTGATTTTGCCGGTGCACCGGACGAAGCGCGCGAATACATCGACGCGACGGCCGAGGAAACCTGCCCGGCCGAATCCGCTCCGATCCCAGAACAGGACGCGGCTATTGAGGCTGCGGACACACCATCAGCGTCAAGCCTTGAAGTGATGGATCAGCTTAAAGCCCTTGCGCAGAACGTAACGCAAGGTGGGCGCGACCCGTTCGGTCAAAGCGACGCGTCATCCAACGAGACGGAAGAGGCAGGCGCCGGCGATCCCGGCGGATCGCCGGCAGTGGAGCCGACCATCAGCGTGCTTCCACGGCCGACCGGTTTCGAAAACAATCAGCCTGCCCCTGACAGACCGAAATCCGGCAGCCGCGTTCTCGTCCTGGCGGGACTTCTCGGGGCAGCGGTGATCGGCGCCGGCGGCACCTTCGCCTGGCAGACCCAACTTAGATCCAACGACGTTGCCAAAGCAGTTGCGCCAGCACCGGTCGCGCCCGCGCCCGTTGTTGCACCTTATGTGGGCAGGCAGCTGGAAGATCTGGCGCAGGACATCAGCGCCTTGCACCACCGCATGGACGAACTTGCCGCGGAGCAACGGCGGCTCATCGCTCTGCAACAACAGTTTGAACAGCTCGCGGTCAAGCAACAGACACTTGCGACCAAGCAGGACCAGACCGGCCAGAGTATTTCGAAACTCCAGGCGCTGGAGCAGGCCCGGCAAAGGGCGCCGGCGCCCGTACAAACCCGCGCCGCCCCCGTTCCGCTGCGTCCTTATGTTCCACCGCCGCCCGAACCGGCGATGCCACCACCGCCGCCACGAACGGCGTCACATCCGATACCGCCGATGCCCGTGCCGCCGTGACGCGGTACGAAAATCATTCGATTACCTCGTCCGCGGCAACGAGTAAGGACCGCGGCACAGCGACACCGAGTGCCTTGGCTGTTTTGAGATTGATGACGAGTTCAAACTTTGTGGGCTGAATAACAGGTAAGTTGGCCGGCTTCTCCCCTTGAAGAATTTTGCCCGTGTACAGCCCTGCGTTTCGATATGCGTCGGCACCATTGGCACCATAGCTCACGAGACCGCCGGCCGTGGCGAAATCTCGGAACTGAAATATAGCGGGTATCGAGTAGCGCGCTGCCAGCTCGATAAGATGATCGCGGCGACTCGTGAAGAATGCTGACGCACCGACGACCAGAGCACCCACTTTGCGCCGATGGAGTGTTTCGAAAGCGCCGACAAAATCATTCTCATTCCCGACGCTCACGATAACAAGCTGCCGTCCGGCCGTCCGCCCCGCAGCCTGTATTCTCTCCACCTGGCCTTCGGCCTGCCGGTTCGAGTCGACCAGCGCTCCGATAGTTTCGGCGTTGGGGACAAGCTCGCGCAAAATTTCCAGTCGTTTGGCGTCAAGCTCGCTGGTCAGTGCTGCTACCCCAGTAACGTTGGATCCTGGCTTATTGAAGCTGGCCACCAAACCCAATCTCACAGGGTCGGACAAGGCGGTAAAAACAATCGGGATTGTCGATGTCGCCGCCTTTGCGGCGCGGGCAGGAACTGGACCACCGCTCGCAACGATGACGCTGACCTGACGGCGAACCAATTCCGCGGCTAAGGCCGGCAGACGGTCGTATTGATCTTCCGCCCACAGGTAGTCGATTGAAACGTTTTTGCCATCGACATATCCAGCTTCGGCCAGACCGGCTTTGAACGCGGCCACGAAGTGCTCATAGGCCTTGGGTGATGCGCTGCTGAGAAACCCGACTACCGGCGTCGTTGATTGCTGGGCCCGCGCGGAAAGCGGCCACCACACAGCCGATCCGGCAACCCCTCCGATGAATTCACGCCGCTGCATTCGCGCCCCCGTCGACCTGGTCACTTAACTATGGGTCGGCGTAAATACTGACCCTTTGCCGGGCCAACGACATTTCCACTGTCGTAAATCAGCGCACCGC
>DASRAT010000763.1:0-2186 GCA_035638015.1 Gemmataceae bacterium
GGGCGTGGCTTTCTGACCGGACAGTTCAAGAAGTTCGAAGACCTGGCGCCAGACGACTACCGCCGTAATGCACCGCGATTCCAGTGCGAGAACTTTCAAAAGAATCTCGACCTGGTTGCAAAGCTGGAGGAGATGGCACGCGCCAAACGCTGCACGCCGAGTCAACTTGCCCTCGCCTGGGTGCTCGCTCAGGGCAGCGATATCATTCCGATCCCCGGCACCAAAAAGGCGAAGTACCTGGACGAAAACCTCGAGGCGATCAATTTCAGCCTCACCAGAGAAGAACTGGCGCGAATCGAGGGCATCTTGCCGCCGGGCGCCACCGCGGGTGACCGCTATCCACCGCACGCCATGCGCGTGATAGATCATTGAAGACAACAACTCCTGCATTTGTTATTGATTGATCGTTGTTTTTTTCATATTGCGTGTTTACAATGCAACTGCGCGTTGGGTGCATGCTGTAACTTTTCAATCAAGTTTCACTTGGTCGCCCCCGCGTGACAATGGACCAATTTTCATGTGGAGGCCTATCGGGCCAATCTTGCAATCCGGAATCGATCCTTCCGAACAAGACTTCGGCAGCTAATGAGGACGGGACGTCCATGTCCACTCCTGTCGAGGATCGAGCGATGGAACGGCGAGCAATCGCCGTCCACGGAGTAGTTCAAGGCGTCGGCTTTCGCCCCTTCGTGTACGGCCTGGCCTCACGGCTGAATCTTGGCGGCTTCGTCAAGAACCGCGTCGGCGGTGTCTTGATTGAAGTGGAAGGTGATGCGCCCTCACTCGACTCATTTCTCGCTGAGCTTTCCACCAAACCTCCGCCGCTGGCTCAAATCGACCACTTGACATGGAACCGTCGTCCGCCTCGCGGTGATCGGCAATTTCGCATCCAGCCCAGCGACGCTGACCAGCGCGGCCCCATTTTTGTTTCGCCGGACATGGCGACCTGCCGCGATTGTTTGGCGGAATTGTTCGATCCAAATGATCGCCGCTATCGTTATCCGTTTCTCAATTGCACCAATTGCGGGCCGCGGTTGACGATCATCACGGCAGCGCCGTACGACCGGCCGCGGACGACAATGGCGGCTTTCGCCATGTGTCCGGCTTGCCGGGCGGAGTAT
Organism: Gemmataceae bacterium; assembly: GCA_035638015.1. Taxonomy (GTDB): domain Bacteria; phylum Planctomycetota; class Planctomycetia; order Gemmatales; family Gemmataceae; genus DASRAT01. Next base: position 1,122 of record DASRAT010000763.1, read on the forward strand.
GACGACCCGACCAATCGGCGGTTTCATGCCCAGCCGACCTGTTGCCCGCTTTGCGGACCGCAACTTTGCCTTCTCCATGGTGATGGCACGCCGATTGCAGCGCATGATCCCGTTGCTGCTTTTGCGCAAGCGTTGCAAGCAGGACAAATCGGTGCGCTCAAAGGCTTAGGCGGTTATCACATCACATGTGATGCAAGGGCGACCACCGTGGTCGCCCAACTGAGAAAGCGCAAGCACCGTGATGAGAAACCGTTTGCCTTGATGGTGAAGGACGAGGCAGCGGTGGCAAAACTTTGCGAAGGTCAATCGGGTGAATCGGAAATGCTGCGCTGTCAGCGCCGGCCCATTGTGCTGATGCGCAAACGCCATCCATGTCCCATTGCCGAACCCGTCGCGCCGGGCAATCCCTATTTGGGCGTGATGTTGCCTTATACGCCTTTGCACCATCTGCTTTTGGAAGCGGTGGGCGACATGCCGTTGGTCATGACCAGCGGCAATCGTTCCGATGAGCCGATTGCCTTTGACGATGATGACGCCCGGAGACGGCTTGCGGGAATTGCCGATCTGTTTTTGACGCACAATCGGCCGATCCACGTGCGCTGTGACGATTCCGTGACGCGCGTGGTGGCTGGCGCCGAGATGCCGATCCGGCGTTCGCGCGGTTATGCGCCGGAGCCGCTGACGTTGCCGATGCATTGCCTGGAGCCCATCGTTGCGGTGGGGGGCCAACTCAAAGGAACATTTGCGCTGGGCCGCGACCGGCATGCATTTGTCGGCCATCACCTCGGCGATCTCGATCATCTCGAAGCCTACCGGGCTTTCGTCAAGGATCTGGATCTTTACGAGAAGCTGTTCGCCGTCAAACCGCGCTTGCTTGTTCACGACATGCATCCTGACTACGCTTCGACGCAGTATGCGCGGCGGCGAGGTGAAGAACAAGGCATCCCGTTATTGGCGGTGCAGCATCATCACGCTCATATGGCCAGTTGCATGGCAGAGAACGGCCTGACGGAACCAGTCATTGGTGTGGCGCTAGACGGCACCGGCTACGGCACCGACGGCGCC
>DASRAT010000764.1:0-4490 GCA_035638015.1 Gemmataceae bacterium
CGCCCCCGTCGAGCGGTCGTCGAGCAAATGCTCCGCGAAATACTCCCACATCCGTTGATTGAAGTAAGCCTGGTATTCCGCGAAGCCGTGGGCTTTGCCGGGCAAGATCAGTAGGTCGAAACGCTTGTTCGCCTTGATAAGGGCGTCCACCATGCGGATGGTGTTGGCGGGATGGACGTTGTTGTCCATGTCGCCGTGCACCAACAGCAATTTGCCCTTGAGGTTGGCGGCTAGCTCGGGATTCGTCGGCACTCGGATGACGAACGCCATCAGCACTTGTTCCGTGGCTTTTTCAGTCTTGGTCCCTTCCGTGCCTTTGGCATCTTTCGGCGGTTCCTTGCCTTTCTGGTCGTCGGTCTTGGCGTCTTTTTTGGCGTCAGCGTCCTTTTTGTCGCCCTTGGTCTGCGGGTCGCCGGGGAAGTCGTCGTCCAGACCGCCGCCTTTTTTGCCGCCTTTGCCACCCTTGCCGCCCTTGGTCGGCGGCCCATTTTTGCCGGCGTCTTTCTTGTCGAGCTCGCTAGCGGGGATTTCCTTCATGCCGTGGTAGCGCTCGGCCCAGCTATTGTTGTAGACGTTGTTGTCGTGATTGCCGGCGGAGGAGACGGCGACCTTGAAGAAATCGTTGTAGGGTTTGACCAGCAGGGCCGCGGTGGACATGAAGCCGCCGCCGGAATGGCCGTAGATGCCGACGCGGTCGATGTCGATCCACGGCGAGCGGGACGCGAGTTGCTCGATGGCGGTCTTTTTGTCGGCCAGGCCGTAGTCACGCATGTTCCAGTAGCTGAAGGACTGGTAATTCTTGGAACGCTGCGGAGTGCCGCCGCGGTTGCCGACCTGGATGACGATGAAGTTGAGCTGGGCAAGTTGAGCCTGCGGGCTGATCGCCTGGAAGGAATGGGTCATCGATTCGGTCTGAGGACCGGGGTACACGTGAGCGATGATGGGGTACTTTTTCTTGGGATCGAAATCGTAGGGCTTCCACATGTGGCCGTAGAGGTCGGTCACGCCGTCGGCGGCCTTGACCATGAAGGTCTCCGGCATCCGCCAACCGACTTCTAGCAACTTGGACAGGTCGGTATGCTCCAAATCCATGATTTTGTTGCCGCGGGCGTCACGCAGCACTGATTTGGGAGCGGCGTCAAAGCGTGAGAAGTTATCAACGACAAATTGCCGCGACGGCGACAGGCTGGAGGTGTGATCGCCGTCGCCCGGATCGAGCAACGTCAGGCCCGTGCCGTCGAAGCGGACGGAGTAGAGGTGATTCCAGTAAACGTTTTCGCCCCTCTCACGAGCGTTGCCCTTGAAATAGAGCACACGGTTCTTGGTGTCGGTTGCGACAATGGTGCTGGCGCGGAAATCTCCGGAAGTGATGGGGTTCTTGAGCTTACCAGTGCGATCATAGAGATAATAATGGCCCCAGTTGCTGCGTTCGGACCACCAGATCATTTCGTCTGAATCCTTGGTTTCGTCCAGATAGCGCATCGGTTGAACTGCCATGCTGGAGTTTTCGAAGCCTTCCATAAACAGGCATTTGCATTCGCCGGTTTGGGTGTTGATTGAGCAAAACTCGGCGTTGCGGTGCAAGCGGTCGCTGCGGACGAAACGCAACTCGTCGGACGATTTGCCCCAGTGCAGGTCGGAGTATGATTCATCTTTCCACTTCGGCTCGACGCGGATCAATTTCTTTTTGGCGGCGTGGTAGACGTGCAACTCAGTCTTGCGGATGTTTTCGTCGCCGGGCATGGGGTAGATGTAACGTGTCAGGGTCGGCCTGGGCGTGGCGATGCTGTTTACCAGGAACAACTCCTTAAGACCGCGAGTGTCCGCACGGGTGGCATAGAAGGTCTTGGAGTCTTTCGACCAGGTGACGTTGGGCCGGACCTGTTTATCCTTGTCTTTGTCCTTGTCCTTTTCTTTGTCAAGCTGCTTCTGCTCGACGCCCACGCCGCCGCCACCTTGCCCGCCGACCGCGGCATTGAATGTGTACTGCGCAGCGCTGTCCTTGGTGAGCCGAATGGCCTCATCCTCCTTGCCTTCTTCGGCGACATAGAGGTCGTTGTTCATGGCGTAGGCATAGCGTTTTTTGTCGGGCGAATAGACCTTGGGGCCCAGGTCTTTTTGCCCGCCTTTGCCGCCCTTTTGGTCCTTGCCGCCTTTTTTCTGCTGCGCTTCGAGATCGGTAACCTGTGCCGGTTGGGCCTCGCCGACGAGGGCCAGCGCCTCCTGCACATACATATCCAGGTCGGCGAATTGCTCTTCCAGGCTGGCCTCGTTCAGATTGAACTCGCCTTCCGCGATGCGCTCCCGGTAGGCGAGGAATTCCGTCAAACGCTCGTCGCCCAGCATGCCTTTGAGCTTATCCAACACATCGGGCGGAAGTTGTTTGCCTCCCGTGGCCGGCGCCGGCGCCTTGCCGAGCTTGGCCAGTTTGTCGCCGCGCAAGTCGTATTCGAATTGCCAGTCGTCGGTGACGAATTTGAGCTTGCTCGCATCATCGTTGAGGCTCACCGCCGTGAGGGGCAACTGATTGGGATCGAGCGGCTTGCGAATTTCCTGAGATAGCAGCGCGCCCAGCTTGATTCGGTCAAACAGCGGCTCCTTGACGGCGTTCTGGGAATTGACGCGATACCACTGCTTGCCCTTGCTGGTGTTGTACTGGTACCAGAACGAATCGCTCTTGCCGATCCAGTTGGGCGTCACGGAGGTGCTGTAGACGAATTGCCGCAGAAATTCGGGGCTATACCGGAAGGCCTGTTTGAAGTTGGCCCCCTTGACCGGTTGCGGATCGAGTGACACCTGCAGCACCGTTGGCGTTTGCGTGTTGGCCGGCAAAAGCCACCAACCGGCCAAGGCAAACAATGTTACCATTCCTAAAACTGGGGCAGCCAACCTTCGCCGCAACAACTCGCGTAGCGTTTTCTTTGGGGACTGTGGCAGAGGACGGACCTTGGGTTGCGACATCGTTAGCTCCTTTATCTGGTCGGTTTCGCTGGAAGGCAGAACAACAGGCGGCGATGCATGCGAGTGCGCCGCGGCTGTTAAAATACTATGGTAAATCTAGAATTGGAGATTTGCCACTGATTTTTTCGGGGTGAACGGTCGGGTGGCGCGCTCTGAAAGGGCGTGAGGAGACACGAGTCAATCGCTCTTTTCACGCCCTTTCCTTGCGTTTCACCCGACTGCCCACACGGTTTTCTTTTCGTCACGAGGCGGGGGTGGGGAAAATACCCTCGTCGATGAGGGCTTGCCTCAACAGCACGCGCTCCGAGGAGTTGATTTCCAACACTGCAACCGCCACCCGCCCCATGGCCGTCTTGCCCACCAAATACGGCCCCTTCCACCGGAAGTGGCTTGCCCATTTGTGCCGCCGAGGATTGAAAAGTGGCGTGAGCTTTTTGGTCAGCGGGTCCAGCCCGGCAATGTTTGGCCCCTTGTGGTTGTTGCACGGAAAACAGGCGAGAGCAAGGTTGCCGGCGACCTCAGAACCCCCGTGCTTTTTGGCGATGACGTGATCGATTTCATGAACGAAACCGTCGTAATCCTGGGGTATGTGGCAGTATTCACACCATGAATGAGCCCGGTCCCAGACCAGCTGTTCCAGCGCGCGCTCCATGTCTATTCAGCGCCTCGAACCATTAGGAGCCGCAGCCTTTTTCAGGCGTAGCCGAGCTTTGGACTTCATGAGAGCCAGCAAGTTGCCCACCCGTTCGTAGGTCCTGATCTCCTCTTGCTCGGCATCTGACAGTGAGCCATCGCGAGCGCTGGCCGCCAATGCGTGCATACGTTCTTTGTCCTGGGGGGCAAAGTCAAGACGCAGCAGGGATCGAGCCGCGTTAAGGGATAGTGTTTTGTTCTCTGCCCGCAGCAAACGGTTCCAGATGGCGCCTTCAGTGGCAGGGGGTGTTTGTAGCATTGGCATTGTCATTCCCTCCTGTTTTCTCTTGGTTTTCAATTTACTGTGCGTTGCGCGGTTTGGGAACACATTTTTGCTTATTGAAGAAAAGGCGTCAGGAACCGGTCGCTTAAACGGTCCCTGGCACCATTCTTCCCTCCGCCGCCCCCTCACTTACTCTGCAACACATTAATCAACATCTGCTTATCCAGCTCCAACCGGAAATCGTAGTTGATCATGAGCGCCTTCTCGCCGTGCATGCCCGGCTCGACTTCCAGGTCCCAGCGGAGCAGGTTGTTGGGCCGTTGCTCGCGCACGTAGAAGGGGTCCTTGCTCAGCTCCGGCGTCGTTTTGATCAGATAGACACCCGTGCTCTCGGCTTCATGAGCCGCCGGCAAGCGGTCCCACACTTGCAAGGCGATCTTCTCGGTCTTGTAACTGTTGACCTTTATTCTGTAAGCGTATTTGAGCACGTTGTTGCCACCTTGCGTGGTTTTGCTTTTGTCCATTAACTGCCGTTGAATTTGCAGTTGCGGATCGATACCGAAACCGGCCGTGAACTGCTCGCCGACGGCCACCAGGGGCATGCTCATGCGGC
>DASRAT010000765.1:0-4020 GCA_035638015.1 Gemmataceae bacterium
TTGCTTGGTTACGCTTACCCGGCAGCTCACGCTGCTTGGCTTGCCAAGCCGTTACCAATACTCCTCGAAATGAATGTTGCCCTTCCGCTTGGGTTGGTCCACCTGGAAACCGCGTTTTTCCAGGATCTCGACGACACCGGCTGGCGCGGGATAAGTCAGCGTGCCCGTTTCGCGGTTTTTGGTGGGGACGCCGATCATGTTGGGATTACCACACAGAAAGACATGCGTTCGCGCCGGGTCCAGGCCCGCGCCCAGCTTCTCCTCCAGCTGGCCGCTGGTGATCAGGTCTTGGATGTAGACTTTTTGGCCTGCAATCAGTGCTTCGCGCGTCGTCAGGGACAAGTACTTGTAATTAGCATAGCGGTGCATCAGATCGTTGTGAGTCGGAAGATAGCCCAAATCACGTTGATAGCGAACGCAACATGCGGACAGGATGCGGCCTTGATGGCCGCGCTTGAGAAGCTGCCACAGCATGTAATTGTGAGGTGCTTCGCCAGTGCCGGTGGCCAGGAAAACAACGGAATCGCGTGGTTTCACCGGCTCCAGCGTGAAATGACCGGCGATTTTGTCGCCCAAGAAAAGGCGGTCGCCTTCCTTGAGCAAAAACAAGCGTGGCGTCAAGGCAGCCGGTTCACCCTGGCCTTTGCTGCGCACCAGGACGACATAAAATTCGAGCCAGTTGGCGTGCTCCATGTCCAAAAGGTCATGCTGCTCGTCGAGAATGGAGCAACTGATCGAATAAGCGCGGCGGATGAGTTTATCCTCGTCCTTGGGATCCAAGTTCTCCTCGACACAGCCGGGCGCCCGCGGTTCCCAGCCTCCCATGCCGAGCGTGCTGTACTGGCCGGGTTGATGCGCAGGCGGCGGCGTATCGGGCCGCACGCGAATCAGCATGAGATCGGGGTTGGGTTTGCGCAGCCAGGCAACCGTGGCGTTGTAGCGCGTGCGGCGCAGGTCCGTGATCTGGCCGGGGGTCATACGGAGTCTCCTCCAAAGGGCAAACCAAGTTCCCTCCATTATAACAAGTGCTTGGAGTGTTGGGACGGTTGCTTTGGTGTGAAATGACCGTATTGGCGGTCTTGGCGGCCTTGCTTTTGGCACTCTTGGACTGTGGCGAAGAGTCGGGGCTACAGGTGCCCGCCGTCAACGAATCACCCGCGCGTCGGCCCAGTTGACGTGGCCTTGCACATCGCCAAAGCCGGCCCACAGCACCTCCAGCGTCAGTTCGCGGCCCTTGGCGACGTCGATGCGGAGCGCCAGCGGCGCATCGCGGGCCGTCAGCTCTTTGTTCCAGCCCAGATCACGTTCTTTGCCGTCGACCGACACGCGCAGTTTGACGCGGCCGCGCTGCCCGTGGTCGGGGTCCAGGCCGACACGCGCCTCGAACCAGCAGTAAGTCCCCGCCAGGCTATATGTCACGCGGCACTGAGCGTGCGTGCCTAATCCCTTGTCGATGGTCGAGCCGGCCAGCCGCAGCTCGTGACCCGAAACGCCGCCGTCAAGCACCAACGGCCAGGCGGGTCCGGCAAACGCCGTGTGCTCATACTTGGTGGGTTTGAGGTCGGACAAATAAGTCGCGGCGCCGCCGCGAACGTCGAGGCCCACGATTTTGGCCAACGAAATTTGCACGTCCTTATCAAAAACGGTTTTCCCGATCAGCGTTTTGGCGGCTGGCACAAACTCCGCAGTTTTCAGCAGCAGGCGGCAGCCGTCTTCCAGAACCAAATGGTAATGTCGCTGCGGGGGCACGACCACATTGCGGCCAGTACTGTGCAGCGCCACGGCCGCTATGCTGGACCAAGCGACTTGCACCTGGCGACTGCCGGTTGCAACTTGGCAGCCTTTGGCGCTGTCGATCGCGGTGATGTCACCCTCCACACGGTCACCGTCACGTAGCAATACCAGATCTTTGGCATGCGGCCCTGCCGCGAGTTGCCGCAACAGCAAAGGGGGATCATCGGCGCCATCGGGGGCGGCGAGCCAGATCAGGGCAACGCTGGACAATTGCGTTTCAAGCGTGCCGGCTTTGGCCAGGAGGGGGGAGCTTGGCTCGAAACGCAATTGCTTGCCGCTTAACGAAACTGTTGGCTTGGCTGCCAGCCGAACGCGGTCACCATTAAAAAAAACGATCTGCGGACCGCGCGGGTGGGGCGGTAACGGCAAGCTGTCGCGTCGTAGCGTCAGCCATGCATCAACAGTAACGGCCGTATTGGAGTTGGCGAGACGAATCTGACCGTCCGGCTTTAGCTCCCGCAACTGGCCACTTTGCGTTTTGCCGTCTGTCGTTACCAATTCAAAGCCGACGGGCGGCTGCCGGGCTGTGGCCGAAGCTAAGGTCAACAGCGAGAAAATCGCGATGGCCAACACACCAACACATGGACCAAAGCGGCGGAGAGGTTTCATGGCAAGCGTGTCGTGAGAAGCATGTCAGCGCTGGAAGATCGGCAGGTAATTGTTGGGCACCTGCATGATGATGCACGCCATCGCGGTGCCGTAGTGAGGGCAATGCGGGAAATAGCGGCGGTCCCACCAGGAGCCGTCGGCGTTGCGGTCGGGATGGTGCACCAGTTCGTCGCGGATGGCGGGATACCAGCGCCGCCAATAATCGCCGCCGGCAATCCACATGGCCTGAACGGCGTAGTAATGGCCGTAGTAGTAATGCATCTGCATTTCCTGGCGTTCCCACTGGGCGGCGGCGGCCGCGGCGCCGGGCAGCCAGCGCTGCATCAGGTAATCAAGCCCACGCTCGACCGACCGGCCCGTGTAAATGCCGGCGCTGTAAAGGGCGACCACGCCGGCGGCAGTGCGGGCGAAACCGGGGCGGCTATTACCCGTGCGCTGATAACGGAAGCCGCCATCGCCGGCCAAATCCTGGCAACGTTCGACATAGCGGGTGCAGTTGGCGGCGACCTCGGCGGGCACCGAAAAGCCGGCGTTCTTGGCGGCACGCAAGGCCATAATCTGGCAAATCGTAACCGATATGTCGGCGTCATTGGCCGCCGGGGTGTAGCGCCAACCGCCTTCGTTATTTTGTGTGCTGATAATCAGTTGGACGGCTCGGCCAAGCGAGGCGCGCAGCCGTTCGCGGAGCGGGGAGGTAGCCACCATGCCGTAAGCTTCAGCCAAAAACAGCGTCGCGAAGCCGTGACCATACATGGGGCCATTTTGCTGAGCGGCGTTGGGATTGAAGAGGTAGCCGGGCCGCGTGTTGTTGTGTTCAAGGTTGACCAAAAACTCCAGGGCCTTGCTGACCACGCGGCCATAGCGGCCCCGACCGGGCTGATGCCCGCCAGCCATGAAGGCCAGGCCCGCGATGCTGGTGATGGCCACATTGCCGCGATGGGGAGGCGAGCCGAACGAGCCGTCGGCGTGCTGCTGCGTCTCGAGGTAAGCGAGGCCGCCGTCGATGGCGTCCTGGGTGGCGCGGGTGATCATGCCGCGCGCCTGGCTGCCGTCGGGCATGGCCTGGTCTTCGGCGGGAAAGGCGCCCCAGACAAGTTTGCCGCCTGCCAATCCCAGGGCGGCAACACCCGTGCGTGTCAGAAAGCGACGGCGATTCATCATGGATTTGCCTCCGGTTTGGCCTCAGCGCACCCTTGCGCGCCACGGCGAAACGTCAGTCCTTTCGTTGTCCCTGCTCTGAAATGCTCCGGTAATACTGCTGCAGCGCTTCATCATAACGCGGCATGAAACGTTCGCGTGAGTAGGCATCCATTTCCTGGCGTTTGGCAGCCGGCAGATGGCCCCAATCGTTGCGATGCAACTCGGCTGCGATGTTGGTTTTGACCTTGCCCTTGTCGTCTTTGGCGGTGCCCTGACCGCCGCCGCCATCTTTGCCTGGTTCATCGGGTTTGGTTTGGCCCACCTTGTCGTCCTTGCCGCCTTTTTTGCCCTTGCCTGCGTCATCGTCCTTGCCGTCGCCCTGACCCTTGTCTTTATCCTTGCCTTCAGGGCCTTTGTCATCGCCGCCCTTGGCCTTGCCAGGTTGATCCTGGTTGTCGCCCTCTTTTCCTGCCTTAT
>DASRAT010000766.1:0-2652 GCA_035638015.1 Gemmataceae bacterium
CTTCCGAGGAATGGGTCATACACTGTGGTGCCTGATCAGTTTTCGGAAAGGACAGTCTACGCCTGGATGACACCCCGGGCGCGAGTCCGGCGTCACTTCGTTGGCGCTAAGTCTGCGCCTGACCGCAGCGAGGCGGGGGCAGGCAGCCGGCACGGTGGCGAATGTAGCACAAGCTGTTAGCTTATGTTCAAGACGCACAAGCTAAACAGCTTGTGCTACATTTTTGACTTGTGGCCGAAAGCCGTTGGCCGTTGGCCTTCTTTCGGCCGGATTTGCCAAAACCGTAAAGCCCGCCGTATTGGGCGCACCTCGCCTGTTTTTGCCAACGCCGACGCGTTATAATCTTTTCTCCCAAGGAGGCATTCATGCGAAGGATCGCGATCATCAATCAAAAGGGCGGCGTCGGCAAAACCACCACGGCGGTTAACCTCGCCACTGCGCTAGCGCGGGCGGGTCAGCGCGTGCTGGTCATCGATCTTGATCCGCAAGCTCACGCCACGGTCCACCTCGGGCGCACTCCTGACGGGCAAGCTCCATCAATTTATGACATCCTGGTGGACAATCGACCGCTGGCCGAAGCGCGGAACCAAATTGAAAATGATTTGTGGCTTGTCGGCTCAGACATCAATCTGGCAGCTGCTGAAGTCGAATTGGCGGGCGTTGTCGGCCGTGAGGTGATTCTCCGCGATTTGTTGTCACAGGATGACCAGACCTTTGATTTTGTGCTGATGGATTGTCCGCCGTCGCTGGGCGTTTTGACGCTCAATGCCCTTTCAGCGGCCAACGAGGTTTTTGTGCCGTTGCAACCGCACTACCTTGCATTGCACGGTTTGGGCAAGCTATTCGAGACAACGGCACTGGTGAGCAAACGCATTAACCCGGCAGTTCGCATTAGCGGAATTGTGCTTTGCATGTATGACGCCAACATCCGGTTAACGCAGGAAGTGGTGCGTGACCTGGAGGACTTTTTAGCCAAAGGTCGCGGGGGGACTGTGCCGTGGGCCAATGCGCGCGTGTTCGCTGCGCGCATCCGCCGCAATGTCAAGCTGGCGGAGGCGCCCAGCTTCGGCAAGTCGATTTTCCACTATGCACCCAAATGTGCCGGCGCCGAGGACTATGCCGCCCTGGCCCGCGAGGTGCTGGCTGGCCAGCCAACGGTTTTGGCCGCCCGGGTCGCCGTGAACAACCGTGGCGAAGTGCATGTCGTTGACAAGCAGGAAGAACTGGTGCTGGCCGAGCCGGCGCCGCGGGAGTGAGTCGTGGGTAAAATCGCCATCGCCAGTCCACAGGAAATTATTCCCATTGACCGGCAACGCATGCGCGAGGTGGTTCGCACGGTCCTGGAAGGCGAAGGCATTGCCGAGGCCGAAATCAGCCTGGCTTTCGTTGACAATGCGACCATTCACCAACTCAATAAACGCTATCTCGATCACGACGAGCCAACCGATGTATTGAGCTTTCCGCTGAGCGACGCGGGGGCCAAGAAACTGGCGGGAGAGCTTGTGATTGGGGTCGAGGTTGCCATGTCACAGGCGCAAGAAAGAGGCCACGACGTACAGGCAGAACTAACGCTTTACGTCATTCACGGCCTGTTGCATTTGTGTGGCCTGGACGACAAGAGTGAGGCGGCAATCGAGGCCATGCGGCAGCGCGAACGGTATCATCTACGACAACTCGCCCTGCCGGACATTACCGGGGATTGCCCGCCAAGGCCTGAATCTGAAAAGGCGTGATGGCCCGGTCGAAAACGCACAGTTCATCAATGCAAAACTGAAATGACTTGGGCGGCGCCATCCCAGGATCGAAAACGTTCCCCTCCGAACCCACGGTGAGCAGTTCGGTCTTTAGCGTGGCAGGATCGAAATTGACTCCCGGCCATTTGCGGCCCTGAGGCGTTCCGTCTTGGTGGATTTCAATCGAGCCGTCATCATGGCGCATGAGAACGATGTGATGCCACACGCCGTCGTCGATGCGCGCCTGGCCGCTAGCTTGGAAGTCGATGGGCGGCTGCCCATGGGCACACCAAACTTTGCCGTTCACAAGACCATTTTTCACGGCCAGGCGAACCTTAATGTTGGTGTTGAAGCTGTCAGTCATGGCCAGCACAACACCATCGGCTTGCCTGGTTGCCACCCAGCAAGCCACCGTCAGTCCGCTGCGCGGTTGAAATGTGATGGCCCTGCCTTTTTCTTGGCCGACCGTCATGGTGTCCACGGGGCCGTCAAGCATCAGCGCTTTGCCGTCGATGCCGTTTATCCACCAGCCGCCGCGAACTTGGCCCATGCGGTCGGCGCCGGAAGTGTCCCTGGTAAAGGGGCCTTCATGCTCGTTGAGCGGCCAATAGCCGATCAACCCGTTCATGCCTATCGGCGTTTGTAGCTGCAACCGCCAGTGCGGTTGGCCCGGCGTCCAGGGCGGCGGCCCGCGTTTCTCAGGCGGTGGCGGCTGTTGCACTTTGAAGTCGCCAGGCCCGCCCTTCTTTATGTCAAAGTTCTGCAAGACACCCACCCGAGACAGAATGAAGGACGAAAAAAAGCGGTCGGCTTCCAACTCCTTACGGAAACTGCCGCTCCACGAAACTTTCATGATGTAAATGCGCGGCCTCGCCAAAATGACGCGCAGCTTGGCCCCGCCGCCATTGCTGCCAGCGTT
>DASRAT010000767.1:0-2072 GCA_035638015.1 Gemmataceae bacterium
CTTGCTGGAGCCGTTGCTCAACCCGCTATTGTCTTACCTGGTATGGTCGAAAACGGAGACGCCGACCGCGGCCACCTTTATTGGCGGAGCGTTTATCCTGGGCGCGCTGCTGTGGCGCTATTGGCCACACAAGACCTAACGCGGCGAAGCCGCAACGTAGGACGGCCTTCCCAGGCCGTCCCGGACGGCCTGGGAAGGCCGTCCTACAAAACACACTTACAGGTGGGGGTCGTGATTTGCATCGACAATGCGGCGACGCCGGTGTAATTTGCCGGTAGCGGCCAGGAAGCAGCGCGAGCCGACAATCAGGGCCAGCCACGGAGATTTCTCATGCGAACCCTTACCATTGCTGTCCTGCTCGTTTTGGTCCCGACCCTTGGCAACGTCCAACCCCAACCAGCCTCCATGACGCCCGAAGCGTCGCTCAAGGCGATGACGCCGCGGCCCGGATTCCAGGTTGAACTGATGGCCGCGGAGCCATTGGTGCAGAGTCCCATCGCCTTCAACTTTGGCCCTGACGGCAAGCTCTGGGTCGTCGAAATGGGCGATTACCCGCTCGGCGCCGATGGCAAAGGCAAGCCCGGCGGCAGAATCAAGATCCTCGAAGACTCCAAGGGCGCCGGAAAATACGACAAGGCGACGCTCTTTCTTGACGGCCTGCCCTATCCGACGGCGGTGTTGCCTTGGCGTAAAGGCGCCCTGGTCATCAGCGCTCCCGACATCTTTTACGCCGAGGACACCACGGGCGCCGGCAAGGCGGACAAAAAGGAGATTCTGTTCACGGGTTTCGCCAGGGGCAATCCACAGCATTTGGTCAATAGCCTGGTCTACGGCCTGGACAACTGGATTTATTGCGCCAACGGCGATTCAGGCGGCGAAGTGACATCGGTCAAAACCGGCAAGAAAATCTCGATTCGCGGCCGGGATTTCCGCATCAAACCCGACAGCGGCGAAATCGAGTTGCAATCTGGCCAGACGCAATTTGGCCGCAGTCGCGACGACTGGGGCAACTGGTTCGGCAACAACAACAGCCAGCCGATGTGGCACTTTGTGCTCGACGAGCATTACTTGAAACGCAATCCGCTCATGCCGTCGCCCGATCCGCGCGTCATGGTGCCAGTGGTCAGCGGCAACGCCCCTGTTTTCCCCGTGGCCCCCATCCTGCCCCGTTTTAACGATTTTCACACCGCCGGCCGTTTCACCTCGGCATGCAGCGCCATCATCTACCGCGACAATCTCTTTGGCCCGGCTTATGCCGGCAACATGTTCGTTAGCGAACCGGTGCACAATCTCGTGCACCGCGAAATCGTCAAACCGAAAGGGTTCACCTTCACCAGCCAGCGGGCTGAGGACGAACAACAATCGGAGTTCCTGGCGTCCGCCGACAATTGGTTTCGGCCAACCACCATTCAAACCGGCCCCGATGGCGCCTTGTGGATCGCGGATATGTATCGACATGTGATCGAGCATCCGCAGTGGATTCCCAAGGATTGGCAGAAGAAACTCGATTTACGCGCCGGCGAAGACAAGGGGCGGATCTATCGGGTCTTTCCGGTGGGCGTTAAACCGCGTGCCGTGCCGCGTCTGGTCAAGATGACCACGGCACAGCTGGTGGATGCCCTCGACAGTCCCAGCGGCTGGCAGCGCGACATGGCGCAACTGCTGCTCGTGCAAAAGCAAGATCCTCAAGCTGTGGAACTGCTGGAAAAAATGGTCCAAGGCCACAAGAGCCCGCTGGCACGGCTGCATGCCTTGTGCACGCTGGATGGTATGGACATGTTAGATCAATACAGCATCGGCATCGCGCTTCAGGACCGTCACCCCGGTGTACTTCGCCATGCCGTGCGGTTATTGGAGCCGCACCTAGGGCATATGAAGACCTCATCCTTGGTCAATCTAAACCTGGACAGCCACAGTGATGCACAGGTGCAATTGCAATTGGCCTATTCGCTGGGGCATTGTCCCCAACACAAATACAGCGGCCCTGCCCTCGCCGCGCTGGCCTTGCAACACAGCGAAGACGCGCATTTTCTTGCTGCCGTGTTTAGTTCACTGAACAAGGATAACTTCGC
>DASRAT010000768.1:0-3064 GCA_035638015.1 Gemmataceae bacterium
CTCGGCAGCCTCGGTGCCGATTAGGCCATTGTTGGCAACGCCCGCCTGTGCGCTCCGAGCCGCATTGCGGGCAGCGATTGCGGGATTGGTAGCGGCAGCGTACCAAGCGGCTTGGCCTCCCGCCCCTTGACAGGCAAGTCGGGCGGCACGTAGTTCCTCCGGCCCAGCAAGCCCATCAGCAAAGCTCTCGGCTACCTCCACGGCAGCACGACCGAGGGTGTCTATCCAGGGCCAGATACGTCGGGAACAAGCGACAGCAAACAACCTGAGCTTCCTATCGCTCACCCTCCCGCTTTTCTGGAGGAAATCAAGCATGGTGTGCGGCTCGGAGGCGTTCTGCCATTCATTTGCGGTCATTTCGCTTGCCTCAGTAGCAACACTCAGCAGACGGGTCGCTAGCGCTTGAATTTGTTCCGCAACTCGATGAATCGTGCTTCTCGCTCAGGCGGTACAGGCCCTCCGAAGTTCAGGAAGACTTTCAGAGCGGCGGAACCCGTCTGGTCGAAGAACTGAAAGCTGCGAGTGGCCATGCCGTCCATGTGACCAGGTTTTTCCACGGCAAACACCGCAGCCAATTGTTGCCAGCGGATGTGCATGTCGAGCGTGTCGGTCTGGACGTTGAAGAACTCGCCAGCCGTGCTGAAACCGCCAAACTGCCCGTCCACCTCAATCGTCGCAGCGCCGTTGGACACCAAAACCCGCACGGCACCAAAAGGCTCAAGGCCCCGAAGCAACTCCTCCCACCGGGAAGCATCAAGCTCCATGACCCGATCAGTCGGAAATGCCCGAATGACCTCGACCTCCGGCACCCCGAGGTCGCGGGCCAGTTGCAGGGTCATTTTCCGGGGATTCTTCTCCACCGCAGCCCGAATGCGATCTGTCATGTCGTTCGCCCTCATGGTTGAGTTCTTGCTTCTTCAATCCCTTCCCAAATCATGGCATCACGAACTGATGTCCTTCGGGGCGCACGGTCAGCACGGGACAAGGAGCGGTGCGCACGACATTCTCGGCAACGCTGCCCATGATGACGTGGGGCAAACCAGTCCGGCCGTGCGTGGCAATGACGATCAGGTCGATGTCCTGCTTGCGGGCGTATTGGATGATCTCTGCTTTCGGCGAACCCTCCACCACGGTCTTGAATACCGTTCGACCTTCCAACCACTTCGGATCGAGAACACCGGCCAAGGCTTTTTCGGCAGCAGCCCTGGACTCGGTGATGTACTTCGGTAGCGCGAGTCCCATTCCAAATTCAGGCGTCGAGGAGAGATGGGTTTCCAGCGTGTGCAAAAGATGCAATTCAGCATCGAACTTCGTTGCCAATTCACAGGCATATTTCGTGGCGGCGGCTGAATAGCTGCTGAAGTCGGTGGGCAGCAGAATCTTCTGAAGCCGGATTGTCATGTTGTTGCTCCGATGCTTGTGCGCTGGTTGGTCACACCCTTCATTCTATCGGGTTGCACGCAAGGCAAATACAATTGCGTCATGCCCCGTATCAGTGCTGGATTGTTGATGTATCGCATTCACGATGGCAAGTTGCAGATGCTTCTTGCCCATCCCGGTGGTCCGTTTTTCAAGAACAAGGATGACGGGTCTTGGACAATTCCCAAGGGCGAAGTCGAACCGGGTGAGGACTTGCTCGAAACCGCCAAGCGGGAGTTCAAGGAGGAAACCGGCGTCACGCCAACGGGTCCATTCACCGCTTTGAGGCCGGTAAAGCAAAAAGGAGGCAAGATCGTTCACGCATGGGCGTTCAAGGGCGACTGCGATCCGGGTGCAATCGTCAGCAACACCTTCACGATGGAATGGCCACCAAAATCAGGGCGGCAGATGGCGTTTCCGGAAATCGACCGAGCGGACTTCTTCGACATGATTGCGGCGAGACGGAAGATCAAAGCTGGGCAAGAGCCCTTGATCGAGGAGCTTGTTGACTTGATGAAGAATGCAAAATGAACGCTCCTCCAGCGGCTTACGCAGCGACGGCTTCGGCCGCGGCACCGGTATACTGTTCAGTGTCGCCTTCACGAGCTTCTGGTCGTGAACATTGGCCCCCTCCACTGCCGCCCCCAATGGCACGCCGCGACCGTCGATCAGCACCGAACGCTTGACACCGATTTTCCCTCGATCGGTCGGGTTTTTTCCGGTTTTTTTCCCCTCCCAGCGGTGCCTTATTCATTGCCCCGTCCAAGTGAACGGCACTGCCGGAGCCAAACTCGCGCGGCATCGCTTTCCACTGACTCCCCGTGCGCAGCACATACACGATTCCCGTCACCACCTTTCGCAGGCTGAGCCGCGGACGACCACCTTTACAACTGATTTGGTAAATTGGTAACAACGGTTCAATCCGGCTCCACAACGCATCGGGTATCTGGTCAAACTTTGACGCGCAACTGGCAGCCATTGGCACGCCCACTCAACCCATTGCCGTGGACGACGTGCTGGCTTACTTGCTGGCGGCGAAAGACTTGCATCCGGGCAAAAGCCGCATCTACGAGATTGGCAGCCCGGATGTCACGACCTATGGCGATTTGATCCGAGAATATGCCCGCCAAAAGGGACTTCGGCGTTGGTTGATTTCGGTGCCGGTACGGACTCCTTATCTGTCAAGCCTGTGGCTGGCTCTGGTCACACCCGCCAGTTTCGAGGTCGGTCGGCATTTGATCGAGGGACTGAAAAATCCAACCGTCGTCAGGGAGCGGTCTGCACTTGACGTGTTTCCCATCAAGCCGATAGGGATTCAAGAGGCGGTTGCGAAGGCGTTGGCTATAAATGGTTGAATCCTACGTTTGGCCGAGTCAATGCGTCAAAGGAGTCACAAATAATGCACATGTCACCGCCTCCCGTTGGCCGGTTAGTCGGCTTTGCGATGAAGTCAATCGAGCCAGGCCATGCGATCTTTGAGATGGCGGCCGACGAGCGGCACCACAATCCGATGGGGACGTTGCACGGTGGCATTTACTGCGACCTTGCCGACGCAGCGATGGGATTCGCCTATGCCAGTACGCTTGCCGAAGGCGAGTCATTCACGACCATCGAGTTGAAGATCAATTTCCTTGGGGCAGTGCGG
>DASRAT010000769.1:0-2552 GCA_035638015.1 Gemmataceae bacterium
AAATATGCGTCGCGCCGCCTTCGGCCAATACCATTCTGAACCAGCAATACCGCTCCTGACCCACGACACGAGCGTCACGAAACTGCGGGTATCTGGCGATAGTCAACGTGTGAATTGCTGTCAGAACTCGGACTGTCAAGCCGCGGCTCAAACCAAAACCGCCGATCCGTTCGCTAATCGGCTTTGGCACTACCACCTTGAAGTTCATGGATCAAATCCTCAATCAGCACATATTCCCCTCGCTTAAATGCCGCCAACGACTCCTCAAACATCTTGGGGTCGAATGTCAATCGCTGGTCCACTTCCTTGGCCAACGCCTCCAGGTCATGAGCGGCCTGCTTGAACTCAGCCGCCCTTTCGACGACCTTACCGTCTTGTTCCGCGAACTCGACCAATTTTTGGATCAATTTGAATGCGCTCGCCGCGCGCTGGACCGAAACCTTCACTGCTTCCTCGGCTGCAAAGATCTTGTCGTCCGGTTCCCGTTCGTCGAACGTCTTCTTCAACAATGATTTCCAGGCGCGGCGGCATAGTTGTGCCTGGTCCAAGCATTCGCTGACCAATTCGCCCAAGTCATGGGCGCACATGTCTGCTTGATGGTCAAATTGCCAAGTTTCAACAAGTTGCTCCAGAAGGTGAGCATGGTTCAGACAACGGCGGACCAGAAGGCTCATAGATCACCCCTTGCATCATTGGCGTAATGGCCTTGCTGCTAATGCTTGGCACGCTTTCACGATAGCCATCACTGAACTTCGATTCAAGAGCCGCTTCAAGCATTCGAAAACGCGTTTCAGGCCTCCCAATTTGCCGGACTTACGCAAAACGCCTCAATTTTCGCCGCCCATTGACCGGGCTTGCCGTCCAAAGCCAGCCCTGTTACATTTTGCCATCTGCTCATGGCCCAATCGAACCGCGCAGCCGCGTTGCAAGGAGGCAACCAAGGTTTGTCATGGACGCCATCGTCTCCCGCCCCCGATTTGCTTTCTTCCGCGAGCACTGGTTTGTGCTGGCCCTGATTGCGTTTTTTGCCGCGCTCAGCGTGCAATACAGTTTCAAAGTGTCAGACGAGCGCCGGGAAAACCGCTCCGCGTTTCTGCGCTGGCGCGATCAAATCCAGGACCTGGACGCCGGCGTCAATATCTGGGAACGGCACAATTATCCCAATCCGCCGATCATGGTGGTACTGCTCAAGCCGCTGGTGTTGTTGCCGCCGTTGGCCGGCTCATTGTTGTGGTTTTACCTCAAAGTCGTCATGGCGCTGGCGGCCATCCAGCTTGTGTTTCGGCTCGTGGAGACGCCAGGCCAACCGTGGCCCATCTGGGCCAAGGGCATCGCCGTGGTGCTCAGCTTGCGGCCCATGATGGGCGACCTCAGTCACGGCAATATCAATTTGTTCATTCTGTTTTTGTGCGTCACCACGCTGTATTGCTTTCGCCGACGCCGTGATTGGGCAGCCGGAATCTGCCTGGCCCTGGCCATTGCCTGCAAGGTGACGCCGGCGCTATTCGTGCCGTATTTCGTTTGGAAACGATCCTGGAAAGTGCTGGCCGGCTGTGGCATCGGTCTGGTGCTGTTTTTCTGGCTCATTCCCGGCGTGTTTTTCGGCTTCCAGCAAAATCAGGCTTATGTCACCAGCTGGTACAAGCACATGATCGAGCCTTATGCCTTCAACGGCGTGGTGACGACCGATCATGAGAATCAATCGCTGCCGGGGCTGGTGCATCGCATGGTGACCGACAGCGCGTCGTTTTCGACTTTTATCGAGGATCAATACGTTGTCGTTGAAAGCCACAGCATTGTGTCCTGGGAGCCGTGGGTGGCGCGCGGCATCGTCAAGTTGTGCATGCTGGCGTTTGCCGGGGTTGTGGTGTGGGTTTGTCGCCATTCCAGCGGCGAACGACGGCGTTGGCAGCTGGCGGCGGAATACAGTCTCATCTTGCTCGGCATGCTGCTGTTCAGCGAACGCACCTGGAAGCATCATTGCGTGACGATGCTGGTTCCTTTCTGCGTGTTGTGTTATTACCTGTCTGCCTGCCGACCCGGGCGGCGCATGAAGGGCCTGGTCATCGGCGCGATGGCGGTTGCCGCCTTGCTGATGGCCTCGACCAGCACCGGGTGGGGCAAATCGGTGGCGGGCAGCGGCGCCCTGGCGGAATCCCTGGAACGAATGGGGAAGCTGGCGCAAGTCTATGGCGCGTATGTCGGCGCTAACCTGGCTTTGACCCTGGCTCTGGTGCTGGTGTTACGGCGGCAGCTGGCCTTATCCCCGCCGGAGACACATTCACGCCATGTCGAAGAGGGCGTAATTTTGCACCTTCGCGCTCGCATCGAGTCCGCGGACGCCACAATAGCGGCCAATTTGGATCGCCAGGGGCTTGGACATTCGGCCTCTACTCGCTAAACAAAAACACGACAAACGAAAGCTCGTGGGACGGCCTTCCCAGGCCGTCCTTTTGGCATGGACGGCCTGGGAAGGCCGTCCTACCTCGTCCCTCCCGAGTAGCACCTATGTCAGCCCCTCCGTCTCCCCCGCCTGAAGCTCCCGTTGTCAT